>CAZAAK010000030.1:0-24675 GCA_964483145.1 uncultured Bacteroidaceae bacterium | reverse complement strand
TAACAATGAGTATAACTGAATATTAACCCTGTCTAAAAATGGGGAGTACTATAGTAATCAGCCGGTATTTATTTCTAGGGAGCAATGCCCGTTTTATGAGTTATATCAACACAAAGGATATTGGGGTTTTTGATGTTTCTGCCAGTGAGGCAGACGAAATTATACGGCAAGGCAATGCCACTGTGGCAAGCGGATTACTTTGGGGAATCTGTATCCGCGGCACTTTCTCCTACCAATTGAGTCAAAGTCGGCACGATATTGGGTGCGGTGGTGTTTTCTTTGCTTTGCCAGGGCAGTTCTTTTCGGTGTTGGAATGCAGCCCCGATTGGGAGGCTACAGTGGTTTTCGTTACTTTTGAATATCTGCTCAAAATGGGCTCGCGCAACGATTTGCTGCTTGTCCAAGACGGTGACAGTGCGCCGGAAAGCTTGGCCTCCGCTTTGGGTAGCTTCTCTGCGGCAACGGCTCCCGATATTGTTCTCTCCAGCGATGTGGTTTGCGATCTCCAGCACATTCTAGCAGTGCTTCGGCGCCGAACCTACCCTCAGCAGGCGGAAAGCAATCTGCTACTGACTGTGCCACTTTTGCAAATGTTACTGTTGCTTACTGTGGACTCGAAACCTTCCGGCTCTGTCAAGGTACGCCCCCTTTCCCGGCAGGAGCAACTGAGCAAGGACTTCTTTGTACTTCTTCTCCGTCATCACAAACAACAGCACGAGGTCTCCTATTATGCTACACAACTTTTCGTAACTCCAAAATACTTGAGCTCTGTAGTGCGCAAAACCACCGGTTGGCGGATTCAGGACTGTCTCTCGCGCCTGTTGCTCTTTTCCGCCAAGCATTTGCTCAGAAACAGCCGGCTTAGTATTCAACAGATTTCCAACGAGCTCCACTTTTCTTCGCCATCCTCCTTCGTCCGATTCTTCCACCGTTTGACGGGTTCAACTCCTCGGCAGTACCGCACCAAGGTGTAGCTTTTTTTTGGATGGGCTCACTTTTTGGGGTCAATTTTGGCGTAGCCTTTGGCATCGCTAATGAAAGTGACAATGAGCATTAGCGCCAAGATGACGATAATTGCTATGGCTATCGCATCAAGTATCCGTAGCTCGCAATTGATGCCAAAGGCACTGATGCTGCGGCTCCAATTGCAGATACTGGGAATGGCAATCATTATGGTGTTTATGACAATAATCAGCAATCGGAACTCGGTGGGTCCCATCTTGGCGTAGGTGAGTCGGAATTCCCCTTTGAGATGGGCGTTGATGCTGACGTTGATTGTCATAATTAAGTACAGCGCATACACCATCAGCGCCAAATCAAGGTGTACAAAGGGCGAAAGCCCCACCCCAACGAACATCAGCCCCTCGTTGATGCAGTCTATTGTGTGGTCGACATAGTAGCCATAGATGGGCCGTTGGGTGTTGCGTACACGGGCTAGTGTCCCGTCGAGCGAGTCGCCATACCAGTTTATCACTAGTCCCAACGAACTTAGCCATAGCCACTCCACCCCAAAATTGGAAAGTACGAATCCCGCGGCTATAATAACTGCCCCTAAAAAGCCAATAAACGACAGCATGTCCGAACTCACCCACCTAGGCTGCCTCTCTGCCAGCCACACCAATATTTCCTTTTCGATACCGTTCAGCACCGAGGTCTGTATTCTTTTAGATTGCTTAATGTCCATAACTATTTGTTTTTTGTGTTTATAATTGTGCTGAAAACAGTCCTGCAATACGCTCGAGAATCCTTTGCATAACGGGGCGTTGTGCCCAGTTGTCTTTGCTCACTCTCTCCGAATCCTTTTCATCCGCCCAATAGATTTCCTTTATTTGCCTTGCATAGTCTTTACTCTCCACAAAGGCATTGATCTCGAGGTCTAGGAGGTAGCTACGGGGGTCGATATTGGTGGAGCCTATCGTGACCACGCGGTCATCGCAAATCGTTATCTTGGAGTGCATATATCCCTTCCTGTAAAAGTATATGTTCACCCCTGCCTCCAACGCCTGTGCAATGTAGTGCTTGGATGCCATAGGGGTGAGTATGCCTCGGTCGCCCCGCGGTGGAATGATGATGCGCACATCCACCCCTCGGCGGGCTGCATTGCAAAGGCTCTGCATGACTTCCGTTGTAGGGATAAAGTAGGGCGACTCCCAGTAGACGTACCGTCGGCTTCTGTCCACCATGCCGCACAACTCCTTTACAATTGTCGGCCCTTTGCCTATAGGCCCCGATGTGAGTATTTTTACTGGCATTTTCCCCATCGGCTCCACTTTAGGAAAGTATTTTCTCTCGGCCAACAACTTCCCCCTCGCGTGGCACCAATCGCTTAGAAAGGCCTCCTGCAACTGCGCCACGGCTGGACCTTGGATGCGGATTTGTGTGTCGCGCCAACTGCCCCAACGCAACCCTTGATAGTAGCGGTCGGCAATGTTCATCCCGCCCATGTAGCCTTTTGTGCCATCCACCACCACAACCTTGCGATGGTTGCGGTAGTTGTCCTTTTTGCGCAGGAAAGGGATGTGCACTGGTCCGAATCCGCACACCTCAACCCCCTGCCGTTGCAATTTTTTGTAATACCATTTACTTTTTAGGTTCGAGAGGTCGTCGTAGAGCAATCGCACCTCTACACCTTGCCTGGCTTTGTCTGCCATGGCGTTCCCGATGCACTGGCCGATAGCATCGGCTTCGAATTTGAAGAATTGCACATGAATGAAATGCTCCGCCGCTTCGATGTCCTCTAGCAACTGCTGAACCATCGGGTAAAAGTCTGGGTAGGTCTCTATTAGGTTGCCTTCGGTAGTGCCCCATTCATGGCATCGCCCCAACTGTGCTTCGTCCCACTCGTTCAGCAGGGCACTCTGCTTGGGCTTGCCGGTGAGCCACCATATCCATATTATGATGGCAAAAAGGATGATAACAAGTGTTGCCATGGTGCTATTCTGCATTACTATCAGATGGCCCTATCGGGATCGGTCGGTTGATAGTCTCCATGAACTCCTCTCCGGTGATGGTCTCTTTCTTTAGCAATATGCTAGCAGCGGCATCCATCTGGGCGTGGTTCTCAGTAATGATTTTCTTCGCCTTGGCATAGCCCTCGGCTATCATCTGGCGTACCTCGGCATCGATGTCGGCAGCCGTCTGAGGCGCGCAAGAGAGCGAGGTGTCACCCCCCAAGTAGGCTCCATTCACGGTTTCCAATGCCATCATTCCGTATCTCTCGCTCATGCCGTAGCGTGTCACCATTGCGCGTGCTAGCCGAGTGGCCTGCTCAATGTCGTTGCTCGCACCAGTGGTGACGGTGCCGCAAATCACCTCCTCCGCAGCCCTGCCCCCAGTGAGAGTGGCAATACGTCCCAGCAGTTCGGTTTTACTCATCAGCACTTGCTCCGAACTGTCTACCTGCATGGTGTAACCCAAGGCCCCTGACGTGCGGGGCACTATGGTAATTTTGTGCACTGGGGCCGATCCCCCTAGTCGGGCGGCAACCATGGCATGACCTATTTCGTGATAGCTGATGATGCGGCGCTCTCGGTCCGATATTATCTTACCTTTGCGTTGTGCCCCGGCCATCACCGTTTCAATACTCTCCTCCAAGTCCTGTTCGGTGACGCTGTTGCGCCCCATTCGCACTGCCCTCAATGCGGCTTCGTTGACTATATTGGCTATCTCCGCCCCGCTACTGCCAGCCATAGCTCGGGCTATTAAACTCAGCGAAAGGTTCTCTTCGTGACGGATATGTTTCAGATGCACCTTCAGGATGGCTATGCGGCCCTCCAAGTCGGGCAATTCCATCTGAACCCGTCGGTCGAAACGCCCAGGCCGCATTAGTGCCTTATCCAACATCTCGGGCCGGTTAGTGGCCGCCAATATCACCACCCCCTTACGGCTATCAAAGCCGTCCATCTCGGTGAGCAATTGGTTCAGGGTCTGCTCGCGTTCGTCGTTGCTCCCATAGCCCGTACTATCGCGCCGCTTGCCTATAGCATCTATCTCGTCTATAAAGACGATGCAAGGGGCTTTCTCGCTTGCCTGACGGAAAAGGTCGCGCACTTTCGATGCTCCCATCCCTACGAACATTTGCACGAATTCCGATCCGCTGATGGAAAAAAACGGCACATGCGCCTCCCCTGCTACGGCACGGGCAATCAATGTCTTGCCCGTACCTGGGGGGCCAACCAACAACGCCCCCTTTGGCAGAGAGGCACCTATATCGGTGTATTTTGCGGGATTATGGAGGAAATCGACCATCTCCTGTAAGGATGCTTTTGCTTCGTCTTGTCCGGCTACATCGGCAAAGGTGGTTGTTACCTGATTGTCAGCGTATATCTTTGCTCCACTTTCGCCAAACGACATAAAGTTGCCCATTCCACTTCCTCCGCGTTTGGATAGCCTTTTTGTCATCAGACTGAATAAAAAATAGAAGATAACCCCAGGCAGTACCCACCACATCAGAAAATTTACCAACGGTGAATTCTCCCTCGGTATCTCTTGCGTAAAGACTATGTGACCGCTCTCACCCGAACTAGGGGCTTGGCTCAATCGCTCCACCAGCCCTGGGTCATTCATCTGACCAGTAACGTAAGTGACTCGCTTGCAGTCCTTATTACCTTCGTTTACAGCAAAGTAGATTCTATTTTCCCTGATTAGCACATTCTCCACCTTGCCTTCGTTCACATATTGGACAAAAGTGCCGTAGTCGGTTTCCTTCAGTTGCGACTTTACCAGCAACGGCTGGAGGAATCCGTTGAACAGCAACAGCAAAACAATTGCTATCACAAATGGACGCCATGCGCCCTGCCAATTTTTGCCGTGCCTGCCTTCGTTCGATTGTTTTTGGTTATTTCCCATGACTAATGTCCAATCCTGTTTGTTCTACTTGCTTCAAATACTATTTCCGTACTAGCTGTTTCAAGTTATTTTTGCGCCCCCACGCGTGTTTTGCGTCCTTAGCCCCTCTGTCACCCAACACCTCAGCACTTGTTGGGGGCAATAACCTATGCCGTACATTCCGCACTACCTCAATTTTTTTGCCAATTCTGCTGATAGCTCCCTAAAAGACAACTTTGGGTGTATAACAGGCGACATAAAGTACATTTTTGAGGGCCGAAACTTGTCGAAATGGCAGTCTTGCGCTGACCTAAGGTACAATTTCGGAAAAGGTGTCACTGTCTTTTCATCTCTCCTAAAATATAGTAATCAAACGCCAATTTCTGTGTGGCTATTCATTAATTTATCTGTTAATCTCCTTTGCCTCCTACACAAAATAATAATTGCTGTCCGTTAATACTTTTTGCTTCGGCAAAATTATGGCCCACACTTCTCTCTAGGGGCAATAACATTTCCCAACTTTCCCATCGGGTCACTTGTCACGAAGATGTCCTTAATGCGTTTTCTGCCCCAAAGAGGACCTGTCTACTCGTGGTATTGAACTACTCATTACAACGGTGTTTTATGCCCTAATAACGGGATTCTGTGTGCTATATTGTTGAGTATCATGAATCTATTTTTTTTATGCTATCTCTTGCCAATTGCATAACAAAAGCCTGACGACCTTGCCGGTCGCCAGGCTTTGGGTATTCGATGCCTCTGCCACAACTGCAGCCAGGGGCATGATCTTTAGAATTTGTAGCGGATATGCAGTAGCAAACTCCAAGTAGAATAGAAACTGTTGTAATTGCTCCAAGTAGGTTCAGTAAATGTATACTGACTATTCTTGTAGCTTAGGATATTCTCACTCTTGAGCTGTTGGTAAGTACCCCAATTGCTGTTGAAGAGGTTGAGGAGGTTGTTGACATCAGCTCCAATGTCAAGAGTGGACTGACGGCCAGCCACATCGAAATAGAATTCTTGCGAAATTCTAAAGTTCAATCGGTTAAGCCAGGGAGCCAAAGCTCCGTTACGTTTGCTGTACTGGCCACGGTGAGCACTCAGGTAAGCATCATTGGAGATAAACTCCTCGTATGCCTGGCGGTTCTCATCGCTACCGAAAGGCATTTGGGCCAATTCTTCGGTAGTGGGGATGTAGATGAGTTGATTGGCACTAATGCCCGTGCCCTGGTCCGTGTTCATCAGATAAGAGTGGCGTGCCTGATTGTAGTAACCTACATAGCAACTGTTCATACCTTCGTAGAACAAGCTCAACTTGGTAGCGGTGTGGATGCCTTCAAAGATAGTATAATTAACGTTGGCAATCAAACGGTTGGGGGCAACATAGTAGGAATATCCAAGTTCGGGACTGTTGTCTCCATTGACATTACTGGTTTGGGCAAAGTTGTAGACTTGATCGCCCGCACCATCGGTAGCAGAAAGACCGAAACTATGGGAGTATGCAACCATCAAGCCAAGGCCGTGGGCGAAGTTCTTTTCCAATTGAGCAGTCACCGACATATATCTGCCATGAATATCCTTGGCATTGTGTAAGTAGTACCCGTTCATTCTGACGCCATTGCAGTTCTTGATATTTTCGGATTCATAGGTGGCACGTTTCTCTGGCTCGCCAGGAAGTTGGACAGAATCGGCCAACTTGTAGCCTAATGTGGAGGCAACCACCTCATTGTAATTGTACGAATAGAGGCCTTCAAGAGTACCTTTGATGCCAAAAGGCAGTTTTACGTCCACTGCGGCAGAAGTCTTCCAACTAGTGGGCATGCGCAGATCCTTGGCCAAAATGGTGGTACTGGTGGGGGCGGGGAGGTCCTGCTGAGCGAAGGCATTACCATCATATATGCTGTTGATGATATCTGCGCGGTCCGCGCTAAATGGGACAACCGAATTACCCGTTGTGAGGTTGGCAATATATTGGTATTGCAACACATTCGAGTTGCCGGCAGCACTAACCAGCCAAACATTGGGAATCCGGCCAGTGAAAAGCCCCGTACCACCACGCAACACAACACTGCGGTTCTTGTACACATCCCAATTGAAGCCCAAGCGGGGCGA
This sequence comes from uncultured Bacteroidaceae bacterium, assembly GCA_964483145.1. GTDB lineage: Bacteria > Bacteroidota > Bacteroidia > Bacteroidales > P3 > Colimorpha. The sequence continues at coordinate 17,736 of CAZAAK010000030.1, read as the reverse complement.
GAAATTCACTGTAATCTCCGGCAAATCAGAAGTGCTCAGGCCAGCGAACGAACTCTCGGGGTTGGCTGCCGCAACGGCTTCGAAATCTTTGTTCAAATTGTTGTTGGGGAAGGAGATAATGGGCATTTCGAGGCGAAGACCTGCTGTCAACTTAAAATACTTGCTAAACTCAATCTCATCTTGTCCATAGAGGGAGGCCATCATGTAGTCGTAAGTAGGGTTGACGGTTTGTGTAGGATCATCGAGATTTGCATGGGTAATCATGAACGAGAGCGGGTCGGCGCCATTTTTGAAAGATTCCCATGAATCGAAAACATACCAACCAGCGCCGCCTTGCATAAATCCGTTGACAATGCGGTTGAACTCAAATTGGGCACCAGCGGTGATGTTGTGACGCCCCGCAACATACGAAATCTCGTCAGTTGCATTGAAAATGCCTACCCGTTTAAGGTTATTGTAGGTGAAGGGGTCAAGACCAAAAGTGGTGAAGAAAGCATATTGTGTGTTGCCGTCCTTATCGGTGTAAGGCTCAAGAATGTCAACAGTAGGAAAGGTCTCGCCCTCATAGCTGCGGGGCTCATCCTGATAGGACCATGTAGCACGCAACGTATTGGTGGCTTTGCCGCCCAAAAGACGACTATTCAACTCTGCCGCCAAGGAGGTAAAATTCTCCTCCTCATAATAACGGACCGACTCGTAGTACATCGAGTAATCGGACAGCCGACCTGCACTATAACGGTTGACCGTATACTCAACACCACCAATATTGAACTTGGTGTTGGTGCCGCCAAGCGGACTCATCGAACTACTCGGATCTTTCGAACTATAGGTGTGAGTGTGGCTGAGACGTACATTGAATTTGTTGTTGGGATTGATATTCCAATCCAAGCGGAACAAAAACTTGTAGTCGGGGGTGCTAAGCGAATATCCCTGATAACGACCGGGATCGTATTGATACCTATCTATCAGGTACTGCCGCATCTCATCCATCTGGGCAACGGTAGGACGGTTGTAGCGAGTGCTACTGCCATATTCGTCCGATTCGCTTTCGCGCGCCTGGCGGTCGGAGCCAGCTTCCACATCTATTGTATACTCACCATTGAAAAAGAAGAAGAGCTTATTCTTGATGATTGGGCCACTTAGGGTAAGCCCCATTACATTGTTGAAAAAATTACTATTCGAAACAGAGTCCTCGCCTACCTTGACACCACGCACATTGTTGCCGGTGTAATAGTTGTAAACCGAACCGTGCCATTGGTTGCTGCCTTGTTTGGTAACAACATTGATGGCACTGCCCTGAAAACCACTTTGCCGAACATCAAATGGCGTCAGATTGATGGAAATCTGGTCAATAGCATCCAACGAAATAGGACTTCCGCCTGCAGGGAGGTTGGACCCGATGCCAAAAGCATTGTTGAAAGCAGCACCGTCAACGGTGACGGAAGAACCACGGTAGCTACCACCACCTGCCGCAAAACCGCCACCTATGATAGCCGATTGAGGAGTGAGCTTCATTATGTCGTTCATGCTGCGGTCGGTTGTGGGTATCTTTTCGATAGTTTTGGATTCGATGCTGGTATTGATACCGGCATTTTCAATATCCATGTTATTACTGATCCCCTCGGCGGAAACAACCACTTCCTCAAGGGTATTAGCCTCGATTTTAAGGACCGGATTTATCACCACCGTAGAGGCCAATGGAGCCTTTATATCCTTAATAACGAGGGTTTTGTGTCCCATCATCTCGATCTTGACGGTATAAGGGCCTCCCGCAACAACGCCATTGATGCGGAACGAACCATCGCGGTTGGAGAATGCATGGTACACCAGCCCCGTCGGAGTGTAGACAGCCGTAACCATAGCATCCTGCACCGGACCATTGGCATCGGTAACATGGCCAGCAATGGATGAGGTCGTCGATTGAGCTATCGCCGTTGAGGCAAACAGCACACACATGAGGACAACCACAAAACATTTGATAGTTTTACTCATAATACGTTTTTTTAGGTTTATAAATGGTTTGATTAACTATGTTTCAAAGTTTGTGACACTCAAGAGTCTTTTTCTCGGGGTGTTCGCCTGAAAATTCTATTCTACCTTTTGTTTACTTCGGGGAATTTCTCCTCTTTAAAGCAGATGGCAAAAAGTATTGCCACAACCAGCGCATAACCCGCAAAGACGTACCATGCAATGCTCCAATTGGGGTCGGCTGCAAAAACCACATAATGGTTAACCACCTTGCCTGCAGCCCAAATGCCAAGAGTAGAGCCCAAGCCATTGACCATCAGCATAAAAAGACCTTGTGCAGAAGAACGTATGTCGTCCGAAGTAGCATATTCAACATAGAGTGATCCCGAAATATTGAAAAAATCGAAGGCAACACCATATACTATACAACTGAGCATAAGCATCCAAATGCCACTCCCCGTATTGCCCGCACCGAAAAGGCCAAAACGCAGAACCCACGCCAACATGGAAACTAGCATTACCTTCTTGATGCCGAACTTGCGCAAACAAAAAGGTATGAGCAAAATGCACAAAGTTTCCGACAACTGACTCAAAGAAACAAGCGCATTGGCGTTGTGTGCACCCCATGTATTAGCATATTCAGGCACATCCTTGAAATGCATAATATAAGTGTTGGCATAACTATTGGTTATCTGCAACGAAGCCCCAAGGAGCATCGAAAAAAGAAAAAACGCCACAAACCTTCGTTCTTTAAAGAGACGAAAAGCACTTAGCCCCAAAGCCTCCGCAAGGGACTTGGACGCCCTGCTCTTGCCCAAACAAGGGCACCGGACAAGTGTGAGGGCATACACACCAAGTACTAAGCTCAGCACGCCCGAAAGCAAAAACTGCTCATGCGAATACTGCCACTGCTCACCTCGACCATTGGTAACAAAATTCACCAACAACATACTACAGATAAACCCGACAGTGCCGAAAACACGAATGACGGGGAAATGCTTGACCGAATCCAAACCAGCCTTATCCAAACCCGTGTAAGCTACCGAATTGGCAATAGCTATCGTGGGCATAAAGAAGGCCACACTAACGCTGTACAGTGCAAAGAGGGGCGCAAACTGAATATGACCCGCATTCGTCATGGCATAAACCCCAGCTCCAATCATAAAGGCACCTGCTAGCGCGTGGCAAATCGAAAGTACCCTTTGCGCTTGAACCCATTTGTCTGCCACTATGCCCATCAAGGCTGGCATGAAGATGGACACAACCCCTTGTACTGCAAAGAAAAGCCAAATTTTGTCCGCCAAACCTTCCATATACAAAAATCCGCCCATAGAGGTAAGGTATGCCCCCCAAACGGCGAACTCCAAAAAATTCATTACGATAAGGCGGAGCTTGATATTCATGTATTTAACCTTATTGTAGATACGCTTGTGAAATGCAAAATTACAAAATAATTTTCACATAACAATCATCCCCAAGCGATTTAACTTTTTTGGTCAATATCAACCTCGGCTGGAAAAATACAGGACTTTTCAAGCAAATCCCCTATGACCTCAAGTAAAGTGCGCAAAAAAAGGAAGACGCAACATCCTTTCCGTCACGTCTTCCTCTATATTAGGCACATCTGACCTGTTATTACCTCACACTATAAGTCAGACGCATGTTGATGCTAGCACGTTTTTTCTTGGATGACGTGTTAAAGGTGCCACCCCAAGAGTAATCTTCATCGGCAGAATTTGGAGCTGTTATCTGAAACACACCCATATTGGCAGTCTGAAGACCGCCAAGACGCGAACCCGCGCTCTCGGCAATAGTTTCGGCACGCTGTTTGGCATTGCTAGTGGCTTCTGCCAACATCTCAATCTTCAGGTCCGAAAGTTTGGTGTAGTAGTACGACAGGCTATTGTTCTCGAGGTTGATACCCTTATTTAGGAGCTCCGAAATCTCACGGGAAATCTGTTCCACCTTATCCACATCGCTACTCTCAATGCGGACACTTTGGGTAAGACGGTAACCGATAAAGGTATAGTAGCTTTTGTTGGCGCTGTTGTCCCAATGGTACTCCGTCTCCTTCCTTGTTTCAATGGCTTTGAAATCAAGTTCGCTCTCGGCAATGCCCTTGCTGGTGAGGTATTCGTGGACAATCTTGTTGATGTCCTTGAGCTCGGTATAGCCTTTCTCCATATTCATGTTGAGCACATTATAGGAAATGTTCCATACAATAAGGTCGGAGGTAAAGTCGCGCTGCGCCATACCTACCACCGATACGGTCTTGGAACGGCCACGAGCCTGGTTGAACCACCTTCCGCCCAACCATACAGCCACAATCATGCATACTCCAAAAATGGCAATTCCGCAAACAAAACTCGATTTTTTCACGGTACTAAAATTAAAATTTGTAATTCAATTAATTATCAGTGTGCAAAAAAAAATTAGCTAGGCAAAGCGCAAGTCTTATTCTCCTCCAAACCTAGGGTATACCTTTGTCAATAAATAGGGAAAGCTATCTCGCGCTCAATGACCTGATAGGCTACATTGTTGCGATAGATGGTCTGGCGAACCCAATTGTCATCCTCATCGTACTCAAATACATAACTGTGCTTCCAATTGAGGTGCTCATCGTAGTTGAAGGAGGACAGTTCTATGAGGTTGTCGTGGTCGTCGTAATAGTAGGTCGTCAGCGCTACCAAAAAATCATCGGCATCGTAGAAACGCCACTCAATGCGGTTACCGTGGCTGTCGTATTTGTAGAGATAACGTTGTGTCAGTTCACCGTCGCGGTCGTAGAACTCCATCTCGGTGTTGTTGCCGGTGGCATCGTACTTGTAGACGCGCTTCTCGGTCATAGTGCCATCCGGTGCAAAACTCTGCTCCTCCACCAACCGGTTGTTTTCGTAACGCGAAGTCTCTTTTTTGGTCATGTGCTCACCCATAAAGACTGTCCGCTCTATGCGGTTTCCGTTCTTGTCGTTAAGGTAAGCCGTCCGACCCGTAAGCTGCTTGGCTCGGTTGTATTCATTCCAGCCCAAGGCGTATCCATGCACATCAAAATAGTAAGAGTACCACGTGTATTCACCCCCTTTGGTGCGGTACTTATCCTGAAAATTGCCGCGCTTGTCAAAGGTAATGGAGTCTATGCAAATGAGTTGACGGCCACCATTGCGACCCCCGTGGATATCATAGGTGTATTCAATTACATAAACGGCATTCCCGTTTATGCCCATCTCCTGCCGGGAAGACTTGCGGGGACCATTGCCTGCAAAAGCGCTTCCTGCAACCAAAAGCATGAGTGCCAAGGTGAGAGTTCTTGTCTTCATTGATCGAGAGTGTAACATTATTTCCAAATCTTGATAACGCAATTTGCGCCTAATTATTGTATCTTCCTTAACTTTTTTTGTTCAAAGGAGATGCCTCCTTGCGTAACTTCCCCATTGCAACAAAATAGATGCATATGACCGCAACCGTAACTAGTCCGGATAGGCTATAACCAAGCCAACGCGGCAACATTCCTCCTAACCCCTCTTTTTCAGCCACAAGCAGAAAGCTAACAGTAACCATGGTCATAAAGACCGCCGGGATAAGGGCGATGACATAGGGCTTTCTTTTCATAAACATAAAGACCGCTATCGTCCATAGCGTAACCGTGGCCAACACTTGGTTGCTCCACGCAAAATAACGCCAAATGACATCAAAACCCGATGGATTGGCCAACGAGAAAACCAACAACCCTGCTGCCAACAGGAAAACCGGCAGAGCTACCAACAACCGCTTTAGAATAGGCTTTTGGTCAATATGCATGAAGTCGGCAACAATCAACCGGGCCGAACGCAAGGCTGTGTCGCCACTGGTGAGGGCCGCACTAATAACACCCAAAATGCAGACCGTGGCAATAACCGGCGAAAACCACTCGTTGGCTATCACCCCTACCATGGCGTTGCCGCCAAGAGGCTGACCTTCCGGACTGATTGTCTTGGCTGCCAAAACGGGGTCGTGATAAAACACCGTGGCAGCAGCTGCCCAAATCAGTGCCACTACCCCCTCGGTTATCATGGCACCATAAAAGACCGGGCGTGCCTGCTTTTCATTGGTCATGCAACGGGCCATAAGAGGCGACTGTGTGGCATGGAAACCGCTAATTGCGCCACAAGCAATGCTGATAAACATCATGGGAAAGATAGGATTATGCTCGGCACTGGGGTGCTGATTCTGCAAACCCTCCCAAACCTCGGGAATATGGGGCTGTCTGACCACGAAAGCTACCACAATGGCCACAGCCATGGCCAACAATAGAAACCCAAATATCGGGTATATTTTGCCAATCACCTTGTCTATTGGCATCAAAGTCGCAATCAGATAGTAGGCAAAAATGACGGCTACCCAAATGAAGATATTCCAATCCGGAGTAAAATTGCTGTTGAGCAACACAGCGGGGGTATTGACAAACACTGCACCTACCAAAATCATCAGCAATACGGTAAAACCACGCATCACCTGTTTCATACCCACGCCCAAGTACTTGCCATGGATCTCGGGCAACGAAGCACCATCCATGCGAATGGAAATAAATCCGGCAATGAAATCGTGAACTGCCCCAGCAAAAATACTGCCAAAAACAATCCATAGGAACGAGGCTGTGCCAAACTGCGCGCCCATAATGGCACCACAGATAGGCCCCACGCCAGCAATGTTCAGGAACTGTATGAGATATATGCGCCACGGCTTCATGGGCACATAGTCAACACCATCGGGGTGGCTCACCGCTGGGGTAGCCCGTTTCGGGTCAACTTCAATGATGCGCTCTATAAACTTGGAGTATACAAAATACCCCAACAGTAACAGCACTATAGATATTACGAATGTTACCATGCCTTGTCATTTTTTAATCTGCAAAGATACGACTTTTTTTATAAACAACAACTTTACAACCCCACGAAGCCTACGCGCGCCCAAAAGAAACACGGGCCAACATACTCATCGTGCATCTAACCGCCAGCGCCCTACAGCTCGTATTCCTGCCTGAAAACCGGAATCTCTATATGGTTCCATCCGGAACTGGCCAGTGTATCGCGGAAGTTGTACTGGGTTTGCTCTTCGCCGTGGACCAAAAAAAGTTTCTTTACCTTCTTCTTGTCTTGACAGCCAATGTAGTCGATCATCTCCTTGTAGTCGCCGTGACCCGAGAGGGATTCTATGCGGCGCAACTCGGCACGTACCTTGTAGGGGCGACCAAAGATAGAAACAGTCTTGTCTCCCCTCATAATCTTGGCACCCAAAGTCTTGGGTTCACAATAACCCACACATAGGATGGTGGTGGAAGGGTCTTCGATATGGTTGGCAATATGGTGCTTGACACGGCCAGCCTCCATCATGCCCGAAGCGGAGATGATAACGCAAGGCTTATGCCTAACATTCAATGCTTTGGAAGCTTGCACCGATTGGATGTACTGCAGGCGGTCGAAGCCAAAGGGATCCGAGTCGCGTTTCATGTATTCCAATATGGGGGCACCAAAACACTCCTGATGCAACCGCATGATATTGGTTGCGGAAATACTCAGTGGACTGTCCACAAAAACGTCTACATCGGGTAATAGCCCCGCAGTGGAGAGACGGTCCAACGCATATATAATTTCCTGCGCACGACCAATGGCAAAGGATGGGATAATAAGTTTCCCCTTTTTCTTGGTACAGGTGTCCAGCACTGCCATTAGCAACTCCTGTTCGGCATTGGAAATGGAGGTATGTAGGCGGTCGCCATAAGTCGACTCCATAATCAGGTAGTCCACCTGGGGGAAAGGTTCCGGGTCGCGCAAGATGCGTTTATCGTAACGACCGATGTCGCCCGTAAAACCCAACTTGATGGTGCGTCGACCATCTTTGATTTCCAGATAAATGCAACTGCTACCAAGAATATGCCCGGCATCAAAGAATTCCACAACCACTTCTCCTTCGATGTTGAACGGCTTGTGATAAGGCACGCTGATAAAACAACTCATGCACTCCTGTGCTTCCTTCTCCGTGTAGATGGGCTCCACAGGTGTTTCACCGTGGGCCTTGCGTTTTTTGTTGAATGTATGAGTATCAGCCTCTTGAATGCGGCCGGCATCGGCTAGCATAATGGCGCAAAGGTCGCGGGTGGCGGGGGTGCAGAGGATTGTGCCTCTAAACCCAAGTTTATAGATATACGGGATCAAACCGGAATGGTCGATATGAGCGTGGGAGAGAATGAGATAATCTATCTCTTCTGGGTCGAACCCCAGGTCACGGTTCATGGCATCGGTTTCAAGACCTTTGCCTTGGTACATGCCACAGTCCAACAAAATTTTCAACCCTTTTTTGGTTGTGATGAGGTGCTTGCTCCCAGTCACCTCACGCGCTGCTCCCATGAATGATAGTTTCATACAATGTCTATTATTAGTCTAACTAAATGGTTGTCAACCAAATGTAAATTCCCATCATCTGCTGAAAGGGAAAAACACGCTTGCAAAAATACGATTTTTTCCAAAAACACAATCCAATTTTCTGCACAAAGTTCTCGATGCTCTGCAGAAAAGGCCGCGGTATCCGAAATCTTAGTATTTCAGGTGGTATGTTATTTCCTCCGCAACCCCCCACACACAAAAAAGCAACACAACCGCTGCCCCTGTTGCTCTACTTTTTTCACCCACTTGCCACACGCCTCCACAGTAGCCAACACTCGCTTGCCTTATCCACGAAGTTTTTTGCCCGTATAAAAGGAAAAATTAGTATATTTGTGGCATGAATGAGGGTTGTGGTTCTTCACGCAACCTTGTGTACATCAATTTTTTAAAAGGAAAATATGGCATTAAAAAGAGTTATGGTTCTCACAGGCGGTGGCGATTGTCCCGGCCTGAATGCCGTGATTAGAGGCATTGTCAAACGTGCTTCCCAGGAAAAAGATTGGGAGGTGATAGGTTGCATCGAGTCGTTCAATGGCGTGCTTCGCGAGCCTACCGAGGTGGTGGAGTTGAGCGAGAAGAGCGTCCATGGCCTCCTTGTCGCTGGCGGCACCATATTGGGCACCACCAACAAAGGTGGTCCCTTCGAGTGGCCCGTTCGTCAGCCCGATGGCAGTTGGACAACCGTGGACCGTAGCGATGAGATGATTCGTAAACTTGGTTATATGGGGGTTGATGCTGTAATCAACATCGGAGGTGACGGTTCGCAACGCATTTCCTTAGGCCTCGCTCAGAAAGGGCTCAACATTGTGGGTGTGCCCAAAACCATCGACAACGACCTTTCTTCCACCGACTACACCTTCGGTTTTCAAACCGCCGTGCAGATTTGCACCGAAGCTATCGATAAACTGGTGACCACTGCAGCCAGCCACAACCGAGTTTTCATCATAGAAGTAATGGGTCGGGATGCCGGTTGGATTGCCTTGCACAGCGCCATTGCCGGTGGTGCCGATGTGTGCCTGATTCCCGAGATTCCCTACAATGTCAACGAAATCAAGAAAAAAATAGAACAGCGCTATGTCAAGCACCACGGGTTCTGCATCATTGTGGTAGCTGAAGGCGCCAAACCCAAAGGCGGCACCGTCGTCGGCACCAAGTCCGGTGAGGTGGGGTATCAGCACATCAAGTTGGGTGGCATTGGTAACCAACTAGCCGAAAAACTCAAGGCGGCTGGGGTGGAGCAGGACATCCGTTGCACCATTTTGGGGCATCTCCAGCGTGGGGGCACCCCCATTGCTTTCGACCGCATCTTGGCTTCGGAGTTCGGTGTGCGCGCCATGGAGCTCGTGATGGAGGGAAAGTATGGCCGCATGGTAGCCTATCGGCATCCCGACATCATCGACGTCTCCCTCGAGGAGGCCGTGCGGGCGCAGAACCTCGTCGACCCCAACAGTCGTTTGGTAAAAACGGCCAAAGGTCTCGGCATCGAATTCGGCGACTGACCTCTCGTCACTCCATTTAAACAAAACAAATAAACGTTATGGACACAAATACGAAAAAAATAAAATCAGCACTCATTTCCGTCTTCTACAAGGACGGGCTAGAGGACATTGTTAAAGCCCTTAATGCTCAGGGCGTCACCATCTATTCCACCGGTGGCACCTACAAATTCATCCACGACCTCGGCATCGAACCTATTGCCGTAGAATCGCTCACCGGCTATCCCTCCATCTTGGGTGGCCGTGTCAAAACGTTGCACCCTAAGGTATTTGGTGGCATCCTAAGCCGTCGCGACATGTTCTCCGATGGCGAGCAACTGGCGCAATACGAGATCCCCGAAATCGACCTTGTCATCGTCGACCTTTACCCTTTCGAGGCCACCGTGGCCAGTGGAGCACCCGAGCAGGACATCATCGAAAAAATTGACATCGGAGGCATCTCCCTTATCCGCGCAGCGGCCAAGAATTTCAAGGATGTGGTCATTGTGCCCGCCGTCAATCACTACCCCGAATTTCTCAAGATTTACCAAGAGCAGAACGGTGCCACCACCTTGGCACAGCGCCGCCACTTTGCCGGATATGCCTTTAGTGTCAGCTCCAACTACGACACCGCCATCTTCAACTATTTCAATCAGCAGGAGCAAATCCCCGCATTCAAGCAAAGCTATGATACGGCCAATGTCCTGCGTTACGGCGAGAACCCTCACCAAAAGGGATATTATTTCGGCAACCTAGATGCCTGTTTCACCAAACTAAACGGCAAGGAAATTTCCTATAATAACATTGGCGACATTGATGCCGCCTGCGCCCTTATCGACGACTTCAGCGACACCACCTTTGCCATCCTCAAGCACAACAACGCCTGTGGTTTGGCTTGCCGCCCCACCCTCCTAGAGGCTTGGAAGGATGCCCTTGCTGGCGACCCCGTTTCAGCCTTTGGCGGCATCCTCATTACCAATCGGGTTATCACCATGGATGTGGCTCAAGAGATGCACAAGATTTTCTTCGAGGTATGCATCGCCCCCGACTACGATGAGCAAGCCCTTGCTATACTTAAAGCGAAAAAGAATCGCATCATTCTCAAACGCAATGCTTTTCAGATGCACGACAAGATTTTCCGCAGTGTCCTGAACGGCGTTTTGGTGCAAGAACGCGACAAGGTAGTGCCCACCGCCGATGACATGGTTAAGAGCGTCACTTCTACCCCTATCACCCAAACGCAAGCCCGCGACTTGGCTTTTGCTACCATTTTGGTCAAACACACCAAGAGCAACGCTATCGTGTTGGCCAAAGACGGTCAGCTCTGCGCTAGTGGCACTGGCCAGACTTCTCGCGTCGATGCGCTCCGCCAAGCCATTGCCAAAGCCCAGTCTTTCGGGTTCGACCTCCACGGTGCCGTCATGGCCAGCGATGCCTTCTTCCCTTTCCCCGACTGCGTCGAAATAGCCCATCAGGCCGGCATCACCGCTGTCGCTCACCCTGGTGGCTCCATTCACGACCAAGACTCTATCGACTACTGTGAGAAAAATCACATGGGCATGGTTATTACAGGCTTCCGCCATTTCAAACATTAATCACACCCATTGTAAGTTTCAAACAACACTAGGAATATTAAAAAATAAGTACTAATATAAAAATGGGTCTATTTTCATTTTTTAACAAAGAGGTCGCAATGGACCTTGGAACAGCCAATTCCATCGTTATCTACAATGATCAAATTGTAGTCGATGAGCCCTCAATTGTGGCTGTTGACCGCAACACAAATCACATCATCGCTGTCGGTAAACGAGCCCAGTCCATGGCCGGCAAAACCGACAACAAGAACATCGAGACTATCCGCCCTTTGCGCGGTGGCGTCATTGCTGATTTCGAGATGGCCCAACATCTGATTCGTGAGCTTATCTGCATCACCCGCATCAACCGGTCGTTCATGCCACCGTCACTTCGCATGGTCATCTGCATCCCCTCAGGTATAACCAACGTCGAGGAACGTGCCGTGCGCGAGTCCGCTGAGCAAGCTGGCGCCAAAGAAATTCGCATGATTCACGAACCTATGGCCGCTGCCATTGGCATTGGAATCGACGTCCTCGAACCCGAAGGCCACATGATTGTCGACATCGGAGGCGGCACCGCCGAAATCGCTGTCATCTCCCTCGGCGGCATTGTCTGCAACAACTCTATCCGCGTGGCTGGCGACGAATTCAACGAAAACGTGGTAGAATACATGCGTCGCCAACATAATATGGTCATCGGGGAACGAACCGCTGAACAAGTAAAAATCAAAGTTGGCGCAGCTATCAGCGAACTCGACGAACCCCCTGAGGACTATCCCACCTTGGGCCGCGACCTCCTAACCGGTCTTCCTAAGCAAATCTCCGTTAACTACAAGGAAATTGCCCATGCCCTCGACAAATCCATCGCCCGTATCGAACAGGCTATTCTCGATACCCTTGCTTCCACTCCCCCCGAACTCGCTGCCGACATCTATCGCACAGGCATCTATTTGGCAGGTGGCGGTTCCCTGCTTCGTGGTCTCGACCAACGCATCTCTTCCAAGACCAAACTACAGGTGCACATAGCCGATGACCCATTGCGTGCTGTCGCCCGCGGCACAGGCATCGCCCTTAAGAACTTCAACAAGTTCTCCTTCCTCATCCGCTAAAAAAAAATACAAACAAAAATAGAGGGCAGCCATTCGGTTGCCCTCTATTTTTGTTGCCGCTTTATTGCTGTCCTTTCCCAAACTGGGCAACAATATTTCTCTATGTCCGTCTCCCCAATAAAACTAAGAAACCACGTTGGCTATTCCCCCAATCCGGCACTTCAAAAGAATTTTTGAATTTACAACTTCACAATTTCCTCCAAAATCCCCTTGATTAATTGGTCCATTGTAGTATCATCGCAGTCGTAATTATTGCACATAATGGCAAAGCTGAACATCTCGTCGTTGTCGTTGGTAAAATAACCTACAAAATTGCGAACTCCTGGCATGATGCCACTCTTTACTCGTATAGAACACCCGTCAGGAACTTCGGGAATGACTGCATATTCCGGCATTGTCCGCCCTATGCCCAATGCACTAGCAAATTCCCAAAAGAAAGGTTGCCGCGCCACAGCATCCAAAAACTGCGTGATAAAATAGGCCGTTACATGGTTGTCACGCGAAAGGCCACTCCCGTCTACCATCTTTACCTCGCGCGTATCAAGGTTCAACTCTTTGAAATATTCATAGAGGAACTTTCGCCCCGAAGCATAGCAGCCGTGCCCGTCACGCAAATATCCCATAAGCTTGAAGAGGCTCTCGGCAGCAATATTGCTATTGGTTTGCGTCGTTAAAGCGGTGATTGTCATTAGATTGAAAGATGTGTCAACACACACCTGTCTGTATTTCTTGGGCATGGCAAAATGCACCGATGGCTCTCCCGTAATGGCGATACCATTACTGCGCAGATACCGCGTAAAATCCTGCGCCATAGTGTAGGCCGGGCTGGGTAGGGAGGCTCTAAAATGCGTGTCGGCTGTGCCCAACGGAAGAATCCCTCGGCATATGCGACTGCTGCCGTAAGGCGAACCGTAGAAGTTGATATCATAAATGGTATCTCGTGGACCAGTGATTACGTGGTTCACTATCGGCATATTAGGCTGTATGCTGGTAATAACTGCAGCATCGCCTGTCCTTCTTCCAGCTCGAAAATGTACGTCAATGGAATTTTCGTTATAATTCAAGCCACAGGCACCGCTACCATAGGACGTACCCAAGTCCGACCACTGCCAAGAGGGATGCATTATTTCATCTTCAAATAGTGAGGTGTCGGCATAGACATGCCCATTGATGCGTCGGATGCCCATCTTTCGAAGCCCCGCGGCCAAACGATGAAAAGTCGAATCGGTGTATGCAAACCGGTCGGAACAGAAAAAAGGATCGCCAGAGCCCATTACTATCAAATCGCCATTCAGCGTCCCCCCCTCAATTTCACCAGAATAGTATAGATAGTTCTCAAATATAAATTTCGGCCCCAACCGACTGTAGGCGGCTGCCGTAGTAAATAGTTTGTTGATGGCAGCAGGCACCATAAAAAGGTCCTCGTTGCGCGAGTAAATGGTACTGTCTTTGGTGATATTGTGCACACTTACCGCAAAGGATGCATGCTTCACAGCAGGCCTATGCGTTATGTGCCGAACCACAAAGTCCACCCGGTCGGTATTTTGCGCCACGCAGGCAAAACCTGTGAAGACAACAACAAAAGTCAGCAATAGTCTCTTGCAATACTTCATTACTCTGGTCTAATTAATTTTGTTTCAGTTGTTGGTTGATTTGTTCTATGCGGCCAAGCACTCGGTCGCGGCCAAAACCCGTCACCGAAGAGGTCATCAGCATTTCGGGGAGCTCCTCCCAAGATTCGAACAGTAACTGCTTGTAGGCATTAACTGTGTCGGCAATTTCTCGCTGCTTTTGCTTGTCGGTCTTGGTAAAGATGATGCTCAGAGGTATTCCGTTCTCTCCTAAAAAGTTAATAAACTCCAAGTCTATCCTCTGCGGCGGTATGCGCGAGTCCACCAACACAAACACATTCACCAGCGCCTCCCGCCTAAGCAGGTAGTCCGTAATCATCTTTTGCCACTTTTCGCGAGATGCTTTCGACGTGCGGGCATAACCATATCCCGGTAGGTCCACCAAATACCACTCATTGTTGATAACAAAGTGGTTGATCAGTTGAGTCTTGCCGGGGCGCACACTAGTCTTGGCAAGGCCTTTATGCTGGGTTAGCATATTGATTAGCGACGACTTGCCTACATTGCTTCTGCCAATGAATGCATACTCGGGCAAACCCGTATCCGGGCATTTGCGATAGTCGGTATTGCTGACAACAAACTCTGCTTTCTTTATTTCCATATTCTTCTCTTTTTGGTCAACAAGCCCTCCCTATTATTCTTCCTTCTGCTTATGCAATCGACGACCCTCGCGCCGCTCTTGACGTATCTTTTTGCGCTGTGCCTTGACATCTTGGGCAGCTTGCTGCTTCATCCGTTTCAATCGGCGCAACTCCTCGCGGTCCTCATCATCAATATGTTTCCACCACGGCAACATCTTCATATTGATACGGAACAAATGCGGCCGGTCGAAAACCCAGTTCTTCGTCTGGTACGATTCCATGTAGCGCGCCCTCTTCTCTGGCACAATCTCCTTGATGGACACTAGGATACCTGTCTCATCTGTATTCCCAAAATCCTTATTAAAGGCTGTGCCAAAGCAACGCATCGTGGGCGAAAGCGACACATAGGCGTTAACCATCGGAGGCGTAACACAGCCCAATGCACGCATGCTATGAGCCAAAATATGGTAATTCTCCTTGTAACTCTTGCCATCAAACAGCGCTTCCAACTCGTCCTTCGGCACCACAAAAGGCATGGCTTCAAACGGCTCCACCAAATGGTCGGGGTCGGGAAAGTTCTTGAGCATAAAATACCGCACCATATCCTTGGCACGGCTGTTCATCTGTGGATACATGGTAACCTTGCCAAAGAAATAGCGCGTCTCCGGAATCTCCAAAGCTATGGCACCCAAACCGTCCCACAGGTTGTCCAAGGAATAGATCCCTTTGCGTAAATTGTTGCCCGGCTGATAATCGGGCTGAACGAAAGCACGACCCAATTCCACAGTATACGGCAAGTATTTATTGATGAATTTATCCGAAAATCTGAACAATTCCGCGGTAGGGGTTACAAAGGTACCATCCGCCCTCCGCATCACATTGCTACCATGTATAAAGCGGTACCCGCCCACAATCTCCTCATCTTCCGGGCTCCAAACAAAGAGCTGTTTAAAGCAGTAGGGCTCCGGCAAGGTGTCGAATTCGTCTATATCGCATTCCTTGCCAGTCCCTCCCCCGTCGAGGGCATAGCTCAACTCCCGCAAGCGACCTATTTCACGCATAATATTGGGCGAAAGGTGGGCTGTGGTAATGTAGAGCTCCTTGTTGCCACAATTGGTCTTTCGGAGAAAATGTTTATATTTCAGCTCCGTACGAATCAACTCTCGGGGCACCTTGGGAATTATGTACGATGTGTCTACCATTATTTTCAAACTTCAAACTCTGCTGTCGGGTCGCTTTTCAGCCGATAAATATAGTCTTGCACCATCTCCGCCCACTGCTGCGCGGTGTGGCTATGGTCAAAAGTAGTGTAGGGTATGGGTTTGCCCACTATCAGTTGCAGCGTTTTCCCACATTGGGCAAACATCTCGGCAGGCAACAAGGCCATCTCAAAATTGAACTTGATCCCCAGCCTCTCGCGCAATCGGGCCAATGTATAAAAACGGGCTCGGTTCCGAGCATTAAAGAAAAACGGCACCACATCGCGACCATATTTCACCGCCTTCTTGATAAAGGTTGGCTTCCACTCTAGGTCGTGTATTGTGCCGTCCTTCCGCCGGCGCGAACAAAGACCAGCCGGGAAATATAGCAAGGCATTCTCCCCCGCAAAAGCAGCCTCCAGCGTGTGCGCATTCGCTACACTGCGATGTACCTTGTCAATAGGGATAAACAAAGGTGCCAACCCCGGTATATGCAAGAGGAAATCGTTCACCGGAAACTTAATATCCGCCCGGTAGGGCACAATAGCCCGCATAAGCGCTAGGCCATCTGGGCCTCCAAGGGGGTGATTGCCTGCTATGATGGGGTATCCCTCCTGTGGCAGGTTCTGCGGATTGACTACCTCCACCTTTATCTCAAGGCCATCCGGCCGCGGAGTATCCAATAGCGAACAGACAAAATCCTGCCCGAATTTCTCTCGATGAACATATATGCAGTGATTGATGTCGTCGAGGTGTAATAAGCGCTCCATACATCCCACCAACCAATTGGGCAACTCGATATTCTTGGCAGCCAAAACCTTCTGAATATCTATGTATTTAGTAGTAATTGATGCAGGGTCTATATGGTCCATTTCTTCTATCCGGCGCGTTTATTCGAGTTTGCAAAGGTACGAAAAAAAAACGACATAACACAATAATATAATATCTAAATCCCGCATACCTCAAAAAAAACGAGCCTATCCTCTTCGGATAGACCCGTCTCTGCTTTCGTCGCCTCCACTTCGGCAGAGGCTTCCAGCTAGTGCTACTTTATCTCAATACTCTTGCCCATAGCTCGCTTCTCCTCCTCCGTAAACTTGGGCAGTACAACGCGCAAGATGCCGTTGGCTACGGTGGCGCTGATATCATCGCGTCTAACGTTCTCTGGTATGCGTAGCAACTGCTTGAACTGCAAGTGACCAAACTCGCGCCGCAAGAAGTGCCGACTCTCCTCCTTCGGCTCCTCTTTCTTCTCTCCTTCCACCATCTGAATAACCAAATTGTCGTCGCTATCAACACTCAAGTTCAAGTCCTCTTTCGCCAAGCCTGGCACACAAAGCTCTATTTCATAATCTTTGTCACTCTCGCTCACATTCATCTTGGGCATCGTACCTTGGACTTCGGTGTTGCAATCGCTCCAATTGAGAAGTTCGTTGAACAACGTGGGCATCAAATCTGGGTTTCTTTTTACGAGTAACATAACTTTAATCTCCTATTTTTTTTGTTTGTTATTATTCTGTTTTTTGTTTCTTTCTGTCTGCTTCTCTTTCCGCAGACAACCTCTCTACATCAATCCGAATGCCGAATAAAGAGAATATGTCAAAATTTCCGAAAATAACCATTTTGTTACAAAATAACCATGTCAAAATTTCCGAACCAAATAAACGTCGAACCTCAGCACCGCAGGCTAATTCTCACTCCGCCCTTGTCCTGGCTGGGGCGAGGGACTATAATACTCCCGGAATTTTAGACAACCGCATAGGTTGCAGAAAGAAAAATT
>CAZAAK010000029.1:0-25585 GCA_964483145.1 uncultured Bacteroidaceae bacterium | reverse complement strand
TTTAACAATGTGTATAACTGAATATTAACCCTGTCTAAAAATGGGGAGTACTATATAGGTTTAGCTTTGAAACACTTTGATTGGCTTATATTATACTCTGAATTCCTGCATGTATATAACAAGAATTTATCGGGCATCGACTGTCATCATTTAGTGAACAATTTCTATTACAGTTTTGGAAACGTGTTAGTTGGAACATCATTTACGTATTACTTTTAGAAAACCTATCATGAAAACGTCTTTCTTACCCTTGCTACTTTGTATCAGCCTGTTCCTCGGGTCATGCGGGGCGAATCAACAAAACAATGAGCTGAAAATGATTGAGGCGGAACTTGCCGACCTTAGACAAGAACTGCCGTATAATATTTTTGGCAACGAGCTCGTAATAACGGATATAGATCTATCCGGCGATATGATTGTTTGCATGGCCAAGGCTTCCGGCGAATTTGCAGAATCCATTCGGTCACAAGAAGATTGTTCTTCGGAGCAATATATTGCACGCATGATATCCAACATGGGCCAAGAAGTTATTTCGGGGCTTATCAAAAATGGATTGGGTTTGGAAATGGTGTATGAGTCCCAAGATAGCAATCAAACACTTTTGCGGATCGAAGTTCAGCCCGACAAACTAAAAGAGGTGAACAACAGACTAACCAATGGAGAGATTAAGCCATACAGCCTTCTTGAACTGGCCGAAATGGAGTTGGCCGAAATGGAGATTCCCACTCAAATAGATGACGGTGTATGGATTACAGACGCGTACATTCAAGGGAACAATGTTTACTATGTAGGGACATTCGAATTTGAAGTCGATAAGTCGAATATTTACGAAGAAGACATAAGAGAAATGAAGGAATCAATTATAGCAGATCTTCGGGGAAACCATCTTATTATGGCTCACGAAAAAGAAATGGTTGCTGAAAACATTCATTTGGTATACATCTACAACGACAGCCGTGGGGTGGAATGCATGCGAATTTCGATAGCGCCACACGACCTATTCTAATCCACAAAAAAACGAGAATCGCCTGACTTTGAGCGAAGAGCCTAAGGTCAGGCGATTCTTGTTTGAGCAATTGGCACGCACAGTCTGTCTCTTCCAATTCCAATCCTTTTCCATCCGCAAGTACATTGCTTTTTAGCTTCCACCGCCTACCAAACCACCTACACATGCAATAAAAAAACAGGCAAGCTACAATGCCTGCCTGCTTCCAGTGCGGATAGGGGGACTCGAACCCCCACGGCTTGCGCCATTAGATCCTAAGTCTAACGCGGCTACCTATTACGCCATATCCGCATGTCGGTCGTGCCTCGGGCGCTACAATGCACCAACTCCAATTCAAACCCAAGACCTGTCATATTTTCTTTATCAATAGTATCCTTTACTGAATATCGTTCTTGTCGATAGGCTGCGCCAACAAGTTGGTGAAGTTGCCGGAAGCATCGAACTCCATACGGGTGTATTGCAACTTGTTGCCAAGGCCCTTGACCTTTTGGCTAAGCACCACGTAGGTGTAAGGCTTGGGTTTCTTGCCATCGATACGCCACTTGGAGTCGTAGGTGTAAACAATCATGCGCTCTATCTTGAACTTCTCGCCTTTGTACTTTTGATTGAGGTACTTAACAATGGCCGCGGTGTAATGGTCCTTGTCCAAAACCTTGCCCGTCATCATATGCTTCTCGCTAGCCACATCGTAGACCTCCTCCATTTCAACACCCTGGCGATTGTAGTAATACGCCACCACACGACCGCCCACGCGGTTGACCCATTCGGGCACGGTGGTAAGTTTCGACTCGGGGCAAATCTTCCTAAAATGAGCCATAATGGCGGCTGTGGTATCCACATTCACAACCTCAGGAGTATCCTCCACAGGAGCAGGGCGCTTGCCCCCCTTGCTGCTCTTAAGGTTGCGCAAACGCTCGTCCTGCCCCTCATCGTTATCGTCGGGGTTATTGAGCGTATAGTACTCGCGCTTGACGGCATCGGGGTCGGGCGCATTGCTCTTCTGAAGACGTCCTCTAGGGTCGAAGATAAGCTCATTGTCGCTATATCCCACACCAGTCTTCACTATCATCATACGGTAATAGACATCACCGTCCATCTGCTCCACATACTCAATAGAGCGGATGCGATAACCCGGATAGTTGTCCAAGAAATAGCTGTTCATGGCAGTGGGGCAATCCGCCTGCTTAGTAGGGAAGGTGGAGTACTGCCAATCGCCATTATGCGTAAAATAGGCGCGCCCACTCTGCCCATCGGTAGAGAATTCGGCAATATACTGCCCGGGTGACTTGTACCAAGTCTTTACTTTGTAGGAGTCGTATTTCTTGTCCAAGGAAATAAGAACCGACTTGGGCACTTGCGTTTCCTTGATCTTGTTTTGCGCTATGGTGACCAAAGGCAAGGTAAGAAGGAGGAGAAGTATTGTTTTTTTCATCGTCTGTCCACTATTCTTAGCCATCTTAACGAGGTTATTGCTGAAATATTGCACCAAGGCTGAATTTTCTTACTTAAAGAGCACATCCTTGCGGTCAGGACTGATGGACACAGCCTTGACAGCCACACCAGTAGCTTTCTCTATTGCAGCAATATAGGTGCGCAGATTTCGCGGGAGCGCCTCATATTTGTCAATGCCACTAAGGCTCTGCTTCCACCCTTGGTAGGAAACAAACCGAGGTTTGATTTCAACAGCGTTGAACTCAAAGGGGATTTCATCAGTAACCTTTCCACCGATTTCGTAGCCGGTGCACATTCTGATTTCGTCAAAATCGTTCATCACATCGGACTTTGTTACAAACAACTCGGTAACCCCGTCAAGCATACAAGCGTAACGCAGAGCAGGTATATCTATCCAACCGCAACGGCGCGGACGCCCCGTGGTGGCTCCGTATTCGTGCCCTAACTCGCAAAGGCGATGCCCCGTCTCGTCGAAGAGTTCGGTGGGGAACGGACCTGCACCAACACGTGTGCAATAGGCCTTGGTAATGCCCATTACCCTGCCAATGCGCGAAGGTGCCACACCAAGCCCCGAGCAAACCCCAGCAGTAACCGTGTTGGAGGAGGTAACAAAAGGATAGGAACCAAAATCAATGTCAAGCATCGAACCCTGAGCGCCTTCGGCAAGGACCTTCTTGCCCTCGTTCAAGCATTGGTTTATAAAATACTCGCTGTTGACCATCTGAAATTCCTTCAGCGTCTCCAACGAAGCCAACCACTGCTGCTCGTACTCATCAAGGGTCATATTGTCAACGCGAAAAGCGTCCAAGTCGAACTTAAGCGTGTGGGCTGTCTGCAAATGTTGAAACTTGAGCAACTCGTAACGTTCACGGAAATCGGACTCAAGGATATCCCCTACGCGAAGCCCGCAACGCGCAATCTTGTCGGTATAGGCAGGCCCTATACCCTTGAGGGTGGAGCCAATCTTGGCATTGCCCTTGGCATGCTCATTGGCTGCATCGAGCATCCGATGTGAAGGAAGGATAAGATGAGCTTTCTTGGAGATGTAGAGATTCTTGGTGGCATCCACGCCTTTGGCGGCTAACGACAATACCTCCTGACGGAAAATGTTGGGCTCAACCAACACGCCGTTGCCAATGACGTTCATCTTGTGTTCGTGGAAAATTCCGGAGGGTATGATGTGCAATACATGCTTGATGCCTCCAAACTCGATGGAATGACCAGCATTCGGGCCACCCTGAAAACGAGCGACTACATCGTACTCAGGAGCTAGCACATCAACAATCTTTCCTTTGCCCTCGTCCCCCCACTGGAGGCCCAACAGAACATCTACTTTGCTCATTGTATTATTGTTTACAAAAAATAATCAACACAAAATCGGCTGCAAAGATACGATTTTTTTCAGATATGAAGAAAAAAATCAATGCCTCGTACCCAAACTGTCCTAAACCGACAATATTTGCTTGATTGACAAAGCCGATTGTGGCAATAAAATCAAGGCCGATACTAAAGCGGCAAACAATTGGGTCTCAGCCGATACAACTATTTTTCGCGGGAACGTTTGAACCAGTCCACAAATTCGGGGAGGTCGTCAAGGGGGCGAAAACCTTCCTTGAATGGCTCCTTAGGCATAGGGCAAACCTCTAGGTAGCCGACCAAGGTGGTGCAGTCGAACTCGCCTAGTAGCGCCTCAACTGTAACATACACACCCACTAGTAAATCATCGTCTGCCGAGTTATCCTCTTGAGGACGGTAATCAGGCGGAAGCCCAGGCAAGGCAACCCGAAGACCTATGATATCGGGTTCCTCATCACTCTCCAATTGCATGAAAGCCATTTTGGCGGTATCGAAACGGTACTTGTCGAAAGCCACTCTCAACGACTTACCTTGGGGTTGCTTAAATGGGACAAACTCCCACCAGTCTACATCCGGAGCACTGTCCACCAGCTCCACTACATAACGGAATAGATCAAAGTCGCCCTCGGCACTGAAAGTGAGTGTACGACCCTGGGCCGTCTGCTCGCCAATCTCAAAGGTAAGCCCCTCGCAATAAGCATCTAACTGCTGCTGCATCTTTTCAAGAAGTTGTTGACCTTCGGTTTCGGAAATGTCATTTAGCATGGTTAGTTTTTCAGCATTGGCAACAAACCAGTTCCAAAATATTTCAGGGGATTTTTGCATATATTTTTGATTTGACACCTCGACAAATTAGCTTTCAACAGAATTGGGTATATTCTCAGAAGTTGTCGATATTGATAAACACATAGAAATTCAAATAACTATAACCTCTCTTTCGAGGGTAATACCAAAAAGTTTGTCAACGTCATTGATAACAGCATCGGCAAGGGCCAATACCTCCGCTCCCGTACATCCGCCACGATTGACCAAAACAAGGGCCTGATTCTCATAAACGCCACAACGCCCAAGACTGCGGCCTTTCCAACCAGCCCGCTCTATAAGCCAACCGGCTGCTAGTTTATAACCACCCGAAACAGGATAAGCTACCAAATCGGGGTATGCCACCTTGAGCCGCCCGTAGTGCTCTGCCGAAACTACCGGATTTTTGAAAAAGCTGCCAGCACTGCCTATTTCTTCGGGGCGCGGAAGCTTGCGCCAGCGCACTTCTGCAACAACGTCTGCCAACTGTTTTGGGGTCGGATGCACAATCCCAGCCGATTGTAGTGCATCGGCAAGGGCTTTGTACTGTACCTCGGGAGTGAAACTTTTGTAAAGGCAGAAAACTACAGACCAAACGATGTAACGGCCTTTGAGCGCTCCCTTGAAAATACTATCGCGGTAGGCAAACCGACACTCCTCATTGGTAAAAATTCGTTCCTTTCCCGTGGCAATTTCAAAAGCCCGAACACTATATATAACATCCTTAGCCTCAACCCCATATGCCCCTACATTCTGCACCGGAGCCGCCCCTACCGTGCCTGGAATGGCGACCAGATTCTCTGTACCATACCACCCTTGGGCGATACAGTGATGCACAAAATCGTCCCACACCTCTCCTGCCGCTGCCTCTACCAACAACCCATCACGCGAAGGCGCTTTACCAAGCAGTCGGATGCCCTTGTTTTCGAGATGGACGATTGTG
The DNA here is from genome assembly GCA_964483145.1 of uncultured Bacteroidaceae bacterium. Lineage (GTDB taxonomy): Bacteria > Bacteroidota > Bacteroidia > Bacteroidales > P3 > Colimorpha. Next base: position 20,027 of record CAZAAK010000029.1, on the reverse strand, counting down.
CCAGGGAAGTGACGGGTAAAGACAATATTGCTTCCACCGCCCAAAATCAAGTGGTTCTGGCAGACGTTGCCCAATGCCATCAGCTCGCGCAGTTGGTCCTCCTCCTTCACAACAATGTACCGATCGGCTGTGGCAGGTATGCCAAAAGTGTTGTATATTTCCATGTTAGAAGACACATCCAACATTAAGATGAGCACCCACCCGACCTGTTTGACTGTTCCAACAAAGACCGGCCGCAATCGGGCCAATTACCGACTTGTATGCCACCCTCAACCCAAGCCCTAGAACCCCACCAAAGTCGCGTTCTATAAATTCAAACTCATCCACCTCTGCCATGTAATTCAACATAAAATAGGCGTAGAAATTACCATGAAAGTTATACCGTGCATCCCAACGCAGAATGGCAGCATAATTGCCAACATAGATAGGAGTGGAAAATCCTATAAACGGCATCTGATGGTCGAGATACCGGCCGGGCAAGGTTCCTCCAACAAAATTGTCGTACCAAAACGGATTTTTGCCCATGACAAAGCGCACGTAGCCTTGTGGGATAAAAGTAAGACGAGCGCTAGGGGACACATATGCCTGAAAAGATGTCGCGGCAACAGCAAAACCGGAGTCCACCGCCGTGTTGAACATATACTTGTTCTCCTTTCGCCAGCTAAAATTGAATGTGCCATAGAGGCCTTTGGTGGCAAAATAGGCATCATCAAGGTTATCGTAACGACCCTTCAGATAGGCCCCAAAAAGATTCCTCGTGCGGTCGAGATGAAAGAGTCCGTCGCTAATCATATTGTTGAGCGAAAAACCGCTACGGTCGGCATAATAGTCCTCGTCAAGTCCAATAGCAAAGGTAAAGTCGCGGAAATTGGACTCCGAAATAAAGAGGCCTATATTGTGGTGGTCGACATAACTTGCAAGTATCGCCATTCTGTTGTTGCTGACATTGACCGAACTGTTGTGATACCGATAGGCTAAATTGACATCACCCACACCCAAACCGCTATAGGAAACTTTAACATTCCAGCGAAAGTTGTAATTTAAATTCAAGTCCAATGCAGCCTTTATACCTGCCAGGCGTTGCTCATTCCACCCGAAATGGAACAACAACGATGCGCTCTCCTCCGAATCGTACCTGAAACCAATGGCAAACCTATGAGGCTCCGGCATTTCAAGATTGATTGTAAGGCCGTAACTTTCCCGCCCAAGTGCATCGGAGTAGACCATATGCGTAATCCAATACTCCTCTTCAGTTTCATAGAGTTTGTATGTAATCGTGGCAAAAGAGCCCGTTCCGGAAAGGATATTGATTGCCTTTTCGATATCTCCAACAGTCATCGGCCGCCCTGTTTCCAACCCATCCTGAGTCTTCAACCACTCCTCTTCCTCTTTTGTAACACCATTGTAAACAATGTTGGCCAAAACAAAGGTATCATTCTCGGCAAGATACCTAGCTCGAGGAGCTTGGTAGACCTGTTCTGTTTTGCCCCAACCATCGAGACGTTTCTTCAACGCCACCAACTCGTCATGGTGCTCCGCAGCACATTCATAACCGCGTCGAACCAAAGTGTCGATAGCATCATGACTAAAACTGAGCATATTGTAGCCCGAAACATTCGGATGCATCAAAAGGTTGCACAACTCCCTATTGTTGCCACGATTGTTGGAAACGGCAATGCTGAGGTACTGCGACAACTGCTGCGGCAAGGATCTCAGCTCCTCTGGAGTGGCAGCCATTTTGTCGGCCAAATCCACACCAATGACAATATCCGCACCCATCTGAAGACAAATATCAACCGGGAAATTATCCACCAAACCGCCATCGGCTAGCAGGCGACCGTCCCATTGAACCGGTGCAAACACGCCTGGAATGGCCATACTGGAGCGAATAGCCTTGGCAAAATTGCCCCCGCGCAATACCACCGAATCGCCCGTGAGAATATCCGTAGCCACACAAGCAAAAGGAATAGGCAACTTGTTGAAGTCTACAGAGTCGTTATAGCCAATACTGAGCCTATTAAAAAGATTGGTAAGGTTGGCACCACTGATAACACCACTAGGCAGAGTGGACAAAATATCCAACGAGCGTTTTTCGAAATTGCCCGTTCCAAACGGTACGGCAACCAAAAAGCGGTTCTTCTGCTCACGGTTGGCGGAAGTCTGATACGGACGACCCACACCATTGCTCATATAAAAAGACCAGTCCATATTGGCAATCAAGTATGCCATTTCATCGGGGCTATAGCCCAAAGCATACAACCCGCCTATGATGGATCCAATACTGGTGCCAGCCACATAGTCAATCGGAATGCCTATCTCCTCCATATATTTGAGCACCCCAATGTGGGCAGCACCTTTCGCACCACCTCCACTAAGCGCCACCCCTATTTTGGGACGTTGCGGTTTATTTGCCGCCGTAGAATCCAAAACCTCCTGCCCCATAGTCGGAACTAGCCAAAAAATCAGCAGAATGGCGATAATTGCTTTTCTCATATATTATTATGATTTTGAAAGTTTACAGCCGGAGTAACTTTTGCTGTGTGCGAACAAGTCATTCATTGTGGCTAGGGCCGCGCTCTTTCCTAGGTTTGCGTTCTGGGACTTGGTATTCCGACCGGAAAACCTTGAGTTGTGTCAGTAGGAGTAAACCGGAGAGAACTGCCCCACAGGCATCACTAATAGTCATGCTACACCATACTCCCGTCAACCCTTGCCCGCCAAGCTTTGTAAAAATCAGCGGAACTAAATACATCAGCGGAATGAGGAATATGACCTGCCGAGAAAGGCTAGTAACAATGGCAAACCAGGGCTTGTCGATCGACTGGAAGAACTGAGAATTGGTAACCGTGAAACCTATCAGCGGGCACATCACCATTAGGAATCGGGTGGCTGGGATTGCCGTAGAAATTAAACTTCCATCATCACTGAACATTCTCACCAACAATTGGGGAAAAATCATTGCAAGAACAGTACCAACGATACCAATGCCTACATTCCATTTCATTGCAAGCAAATAGGTCTCCTTCAAACGGGACTGCAGATGCGCCCCATAGTTGTATCCAGCTATCGGTTGCATACCTTGGCAGATGCCCATCATGAACATAAAGACCAGCATCGAAATGCGGTTGACCACACCATAGGAACTGACGGCTATATCACTGCCGTATTTAATCAGTTGCGAGTTGAGTAGCGCCACCACTAGGCAAGCCGCCACATTCATGGAAAAAGGACTGATACCAATGGCCAAAATATTCTTTATGATATACATGCGAGGCTTCCAAGCATAACGCCGAAACCGTATGAACGACTTTGGCGAAACAAAATGAAGTACCGCCAGCAAAGCCGAGAACGCCATTGAGATAGTGGTTGCCCATGCAGCGCCCTCAATACCTTTGTGTAGCAGGATAACAAACACATAGTCCAACAGAACATTGAGCAATGCACCGCTTATCTGAATCCACATGGACTTGGTGGCGTACCCCGTAGCACGAATCAGCCCAGTAAGGTTGAATGTAAGGGTAGTAAGAAACATGCCTGGCAGAACGATAACCATGTACTGATGAGCTAGCTGGATGGTTAAATCCGAAGCACCGAACATAGCCAAAATGGGGTCCATATAGAGGTAACCCGCTGTAAGAAACAAAACGCCAAAGAAGAAGGTTAGGAACATACTGGTACCCAGGATATTCTCGGCCCACTTGATATCCTTTCGGCCAAGTACTATGCTTATGCGCGCACTAGCACCAGCACCCACCAAAGATCCAAAGGCATGAATGATGTTCATAATGGGCAACACTATGGCCAATGCTGCAAGGATGAGCGCTCCATTGGTGGCGTGACCCAAAAAAATGCTATCCACAAGGTTGTAAACCGTGGCGATTATCTGCGTCACTACCGCAGGCAACGCATACTTCCACAACAATTGGGGTATTCCCCTTTCGCCTAATTCGGCGGTCGTATCAATTACTTCTACTTTATTTTCAACCATCTACTTTATTTTACTTTCTAATTCTGTTTAACAAACATTTATAGACATTATAAGCCTCGAATCCACTAACCACTTCTATGGACCGCTCGTCCACCAAAAGGTTGGGCCTGTGGAGGTTGCACACGGGAGTACCTGGCACGTGAACGCCTACCCTGAAATAACAGGCGGGAATCTTCTGAGCAAAGAAGGCAAAATCCTCAGCTGTCATACGCAAGTCCAGCCAATCGACATTCTCTTCACCCAAAAATGCCACCCCGTTGTCATGAACCTGCTGCGTACAGAGGTCGTCATTAACAACAGGCGGATAGCCATAGTCGATGAACAGGTCGCACTCTCCTCCCATGCTTTCGGCTATGCCACAACTGATTTTGCGAATCTTCTCGTGACACCTAAGACGCCAATCGGCATCAAATGTACGGATGATGCCCTCCATCTTCACCTCATCGGGGATGATATTGGTGCGACCCTCGCCAATAAAACGGCCAAAGCTAAGTACCGTCGGCATCATGGGAGCGGCATTGCGGCTAACAATCTGCTGCAAAGCCACCACAATATGGGAAGCAATCAAAATCGGGTCCACACTCAAGTGTGGGGTAGCTCCGTGTCCTCCCCTGCCTTTGACGGTCCAGTAAAGTTCGTCCGTGGAGGCCATGTAGCGCCCTTTGCGCATGCCAATGCGCCCTACCTCCATCTCCGGAAGACAATGAAACCCGTAAATCTCGTTGGGCATAATCTCATCAAAAAGACCGTCTTCCATCATCATGCGTGCCCCGCCAGGGTACATCTCTTCTGAGGGCTCAAAAATCAGCATCACACTCCCATTAAGTTCTTCCCGAATATCGCAAAGAATCTTGGCTGCGCCCAAAAGGGAACTAGTGTGCATATCATGACCACAAGCATGCATCACCCCTGGGTTCTCCGAGGCAAATGGCAAGCCCGTAGTCTCGACAAGCGGCAAGGCATCATAGTCTGCACGCATCGCCACACAATAGCCATCGGGGTCCTTTCCTCCACGAATTATGGCAACCACACCCGTTTTGCCAACGCCCGTCTTGGGTTCCAAACCCATCTCACGCAAGCGCTCCGCTACAAAGTTCATGGTGCCGTATTCCTGCTGACTCAGCTCCGGATGGCGATGAAGCCAACGCCGCCACTCGATAACTGTGGCAGCATTGGCGCGGGCCAAAGATTTGATTTTCTCTATCATTTCGTTTTCTCCGGATTCCTTTTGAAAAATTGAAATTTATTTTTTGACCAATATAGTGGTAGGTTGACCTTCGATAATTTCGATAGTCTGCTGGGCGGGGTCGTCAATGGCATCCACAAGGCTCAGCTTGGTGCAGAGAACCTCATTACAGATATAGTCCATGTGGGTCTTCACGGCTTCATCCCATTCTCCATGAAGTAAATCAACATGTATGCGGTCGGTCACCTCAAAGCCCTCCTTACGGATACCTTGGATGCGGTTGACCAGCTCTCGGGCTATACCCTCGGCCCTAAGACTGTCGCTAACAGTGATGTCGAGGGCTACGGTGAGGTTACCATCATTGGCAACTACCCACCCAGGAATATCCTCTGTGGCAATCTCAACATCCGACACCGTAATCTCAACAGGCACACCTTCAACCGTGAGGTCGCATTTGCCAGCTGATTCCAAAGCCAAAATCTGCTGTTGCGAAAAATTCTGAATTTGAGCACTGATAGCTTTCATAATCTTACCGTAACGGGGACCTAACGTCTTGAAGTTGGGTTTGATTCGTTTCACCAAAATATCATTGTCCGGCGCCAGAAACTCTATACCCTTTATGTTCAGCTCGGAGCAGATAAGATCCTGTACAAGTTCCACTTGATGGCGGAAATTTCCATTCTGTACAGGCAACATAATCTTGGCCAGCGGCTGACGAACGCGCAAGTTGCTCTTCTTGCGAAGGGAAAGACCCATCGAACAAATCTTTTGAGCTAGTTCCATACGCTCCTCCAATGCCTTGTCTATCATCTCCTCATGAACTTCGGGGAAGGCCACATGATGAATCGACTGAGCTTCGAAACGATGTGTTACCCCATTCAAGTCCAAGAACATACGCTCACTAAAGAAGGGTGCTATAGGCGACATCAAACGGGCCAGTGTTTCCAAGCAAGTATAAAGGGTCTGATATGCCGAAATCTTGTCGGCAGTCATATCTCCCTTCCAAAAACGACGACGGCAAAGACGTACATACCAGTTGCTTAGGTTAGCATCAACGAACTCCTGAATGGCACGGCCAGCGCGCGTAGGCTCATAATCGCCAAAAGATTCATCCACAGTTTTCACCAATGTATTGAGCTCACTAAGAATCCACCGGTCAATTTCCGGGCGCTCACTCACGGGCAAATCCGCCTCCTTGTACTCAAAACCATCGATGTTGGCATAAAGGGCAAAGAAACTGTAGGTATTGTACAGTGTACCAAAAAGTTTTCGACGTACCTCGTCAACTCCAGATATGTCAAACTTCAAATTGTCCCAAGGCTGACTGTTGGTAATCATATACCAACGAGTGGCATCCGGACCCTCCTTACTAAGGGTCTCAAAGGGGTCGACACCGTTGCCCAAGCGCTTGGACATCTTGTTGCCATTTTTGTCAAGCACCAAACCGTTGCTGATAACGTTCTTGAATGCCACGCTATCGAAGCACATGGTGGCAATTGCATGTAGCGTATAGAACCAACCACGGGTCTGGTCAACACCTTCGGCAATGAAGTCTGCGGGGAACTGATTGGCGTTGAGCTCTCCCCCCATATAATGGATTTGGGCATAAGGCATGGCTCCGCTATCAAACCAAACGTCTATCAAATCCGGTTCACGCATCATCTTGCGACCTGTGGGCGAAACCAGAACAACCTCATCGATATAAGGGCGATGGAGATCAAAAGACATAAAATCCAGACTCTTATAAGGGTTTTCCTTCATAAAACCAGCCGCAACAGCCTTGTCGATTTCTCTGCGTAGCTCCTCAACGCTGCCTATGCAGATTTCCTCTTTACCGTCTTCGGTACGCCAAATAGGCAGTGGGGTGCCCCAATAGCGGCTACGGCTGAGGTTCCAGTCGACAATATTTTCCAACCAATTACCAAACCGTCCGGTACCGGTAGCCTCGGGCTTCCAGTTGATGGTCTTGTTGAGCTCTATCATGCGCTCGCGCAAAGCGGTAGTGCGGATAAACCAACTGTCGAGCGGATAATAAAGCACCGGTTTGTCGGTACGCCAACAGTGTGGGTAGCTGTGCGTATGTTTCTCACTCTTGAAAAGTTTACCCTGTTCCTTGAGCATAACCACCAGCTCCACATCCAGGCTCACATCCTTGTCGGTCTTAGCAGGGTCAAAGGCATTCTTGACAAATTTGCCAGCATATTGCTTGTAAAGAGCCACATCCACATTCTCCTGCACCCAAGCTGGGTCCAAATCCTCTATCTTCCAAAATTTGCCTGTACGGTCAACCATTGGAGCCTGTTTGCCGTCGCGGTCGTAGAGCAACAGGTCGGCAATGCCGGCTTTTTTGGCCACGCGAGCATCATCCGCGCCAAAAGTAGGGGCTATATGGACAATGCCTGTACCGTCTTCAGTAGTTACATAATCACCCAAAATGATGCGAAAAGCCTCTCCATCCCTAGCGCTACGGTGAGTCTGCCCAACCATGTCAACCACTGTGGGCTTCACCCATGGAATCAACTGCCGGTATGAAATCCCCTCTAGATCCGTACCTTTACACTCGCCCAAAACAGTGGCATGAATGAGTTTGGACTTTGCATCAGTCTCGCCTTCTGTAAAAAATCTGCTCATTAGCGCTTTGGCCATCACTATGCGGCAAGGCTTCTGCGTATAAGGGTGAACCGTATCAAGCAAAACATAGTCGATTGCTGGCCCCACACAAAGGGCTGTATTTGAGGGGAGAGTCCAAGGGGTAGTGGTCCACGCAATGGCATAAGTGGGCACATCGCTAGCCGCAACATCAAAGCCCCTGAGTTCTTTCAACTCAAAAAGCGCCACACAGGTGGTGTCCTTCACATCGCGGTAGCATCCGGGTAGGTTCAGCTCATGGCTAGAAAGCCCAGTGCCGGCTGCAGGACTAAACGGCTGTATGGTGTAACCTTTATAGAGCAAACCCTTGTCGTAGAGCTTTTTCAACAAAAACCAAAGGGTCTCGATATACTCGTTCTCAAAGGTGATATAAGGATGCTTCAAGTCGACCCAATAGCCCATCTGCCGAGTTAGCTCATCCCAAAGGTCTTTGTATTTCAACACTTCAGAGCGGCAAGCATGATTGTACTGGTCCACACTAATCTTTTTGCCAATATCCTCCTTGGTAATGCCAAGGGTTTTTTCAACTCCCAATTCTACAGGCAAACCATGCGTATCCCAACCAGCCTTACGGTCGACATGAAAGCCCTTTTGCGCCTTGTATCGGCAGAAAACATCCTTGATTGTACGGGCCATGACGTGATGAATTCCAGGCTTGCCATTGGCCGATGGAGGCCCATCATAGAATACGAACGAGGGATGCCCTTCGGACAGTTTCTGCCCCTTCTCAAAAGTCTCGTTCTCCTCCCAGTATTTGCGGATTTCTTCGCCAATCTGGGTCATGTTAAGTTGCTTGTACTCCTTATAACTCATATATATTGCTTATTTTCGGTGGATTGCACACATTAACAAACCTTTGCACCTTGGGGGTGCAAACGATTACGCCGTGCAAAGGTACGAAAAATATTTGGTTTGCAAAAATGGCATTCCTCCCTAAATAACAAAAACCTCCGTTTCACAACGGAGGCTAAAACAAAAGCGTATGAAAAAAAATATTATTACTGTCCGGACATTACTTTTTCTTAAGGAACTCCTGCACTTGGTCAGATGGCATAACACTCTCTTGAAAGGTGTATGCATTGGTCTTGGGAGAACGAACCATCCGTATCACTTTTGCGTAACTTTTACCAGTATCGGTCTTCAGGGTTGCAACAACTTTTTTTGCCATAGTTCTCTATCTCCTATAATTTACTTGATTTCTTTATGAACAGTCATTCTCTTCAAGTACGGGTTGTACTTCTTGAGCTCCAAACGCTCAGGGGTGTTCTTTTTATTCTTGGTGGTGACGTAGCGGCTCATACCGGCAACACCACTGCTCTTCTGCTCAGTGCACTCAAGGATAACCTGCACTCTCGCGTCTTTATTTTTCTTTGCCATATCTTTTATCTGTTTTTTTCGTTCCTAATCGCTTTCTTCTCCGCACGGGAAAGAGCATCAACAATCCACACTACGACCCTCAAAAGCGGCTGCAAAGGTACTAACATTTTTTGAATCATCAAGCATTTTCTCCAAAAAAATCTTCGTTAGCTTTGCAATTATTTGTAAATCAACTCTATTATGGAAATATTCTCACAATCAGTCTATCCAAATCTCTTGCCAAAACATCTGATTCTATCGGGCTATTTCTCAAAAATCAGTCTCTTTTATTTAAGGCACTTTCCTCTCCCTCTCCCCTTAGGACTACTCATTGGCATAGGTTCCACTATAGGGGTCATCGTCATAGGTATGATAAACAGTGTCCTGCGGGGCTGGTGGGACGGAATCCTTCTTTACGTACTCCGACCCTCTAGGCGGCCGCTTACAGTTACTGACGCTACCCTGAATGTAGGCAATTTCCTCCTCGGTAAGGTCTTTATCTCCGGGGATAAAACGTTCACGCCAAAAAGGAAATTCCTCTGCCAACTCGCCCGAGTAGTAGAAGTCGAAGCCTATCGCCCCAAAGGTGTAGACCCTGTCGCGCACCTTGATATGGCTGCCGCCACACACTGGGTCGGGCTTGGGAACCGATTGAGCAAAACCTACATTGAACAAGGTAAAGAGAATATCGGGCCGATTACTGATGCCGTATCCTGCACGTTCCCACTGCATCTTGGTCTGATGAAGGATACATGCAGTGTAGAGATAGGAATAGAGATGGTTGCGATAGTCCACCAACCGATTGTAGCGCTCCTCTTCCTGTTCTTTCTCCCCCACAGTATAGTCAAGCAGGTGCTCGTACCGCTTGCCCATATAATAGGGCGATGAAGAATCTTTGAGGTGCTCCTCTATGCTCTTGGCAGTCGAAATCTTGATGCCATTGACTCCATAGGAAAACTGCGACTGCACGCTCAACACCTTGACCGGACCAAGATACTTCTTAAAAGTCTCGCGCTTGGTGTTGAACAAACGAATCTGCTCGCCTATTAGGCAACCCACTATCAAACGGGGCTCTACGCCTGTCAGCCTGCCAACCTCATCTATCAACGCCTTGTCGCGCACAATTGCCTCTTTTAAGGCCGTCCATTCAACTCCTTGCATCCAGGGAATTACATTGACAGCTTCTTGTTGTGGATACCTATCCAACAAATTGTTTATCTCCTGCAACAGTTTGTTGTATCCAGCCAAATCCTCAATGTACATGCTACACGCACCTACCATGCGGTCCACCTGCATCGGGTCGTGGCTAAATTGGGCAGCTTGGGTGATAAGTTGAGCATTAGTCGGGTAAAACTTACTGAAGGCTATCAATTTGGCATACTGCCGCATCCATCGCTCCTGGTATTGTTGCTCGGTGAAGGTTGAGTCCTGCAAGGCCTTCATTTGATCTACCGAAAGCATATATCGGTAGTTTTTGTCAACGGCGCCACGGTTTTTGGTAAAACCCAACTGGTAAAAAGCCCAAGCACCAATAATAGCAAACCCAGCCAGGGCGAAAAGTCCAACGACTATATCGAAGACTTTGCGCCCTATGCTGCGTCTACGCCAACTTTGCTTGGCTGAACTAAGTATTTTTGTCATCTCAGTTTTGGAATATACATCCCACTCACACAAGCGGAACCGCCGCAGGAGTCATCAAAGCAGCAACATTGGCAGCTTCGGCAGGTTCGAAAATGAGGACATACATGAGGATATAGACAATCACACCAGCCAAATACCCAACTAGAGCTAGCCAGGAGATGTTTTTGAGGTACCAAATGAAGTCAATCTTCTCCATACCCATAACAGCCACACCTGCAGCGGAACCGATAATCAGTAGGCTTCCACCGGTGCCGGCACAGTAGGACAGGCACTCCCAGAAGGCATGGTCCGAAACAAACATAACGTTGTCTCCCACAATAGGATACATCTTCATCGTAGCTGCCACCAAAGGCACATTGTCTATAACAGAGGAGAGCAAACCAATAATAACGTCTATCAAGAAGAAACCACCTACGCCCGCAACGCTCTTATCCAGGAAGGCATTGCTGAGGCCATTGGAAAGCATTCCAAGGATGCCGGCAGCATTCAATGCGCTGACAGCCATCAAGATACCAAGGAAGAACAGTACACTAGGGGTGTCGACATGTTCTAATGTGCTCAGCACGGTAGGCATGGGCTTGCCTTCGCCTTTTTCTTTCAAATGACGCTTACGGCTGGCAATCTCGGTAACAACCCACAGCACCGACAAGCTGAAGAGCATGCCCAAATAGGGAGGCAAATGGGTAATGGTCTTGAAGATGGGAACAAATATCAAACCGCCTATGCCTATGATAAGCACACGCACACGCCATTGGCGAGGAATGTAGCTACTTTCATCCTCTACGCTTTCCGGACGCTCGATATCGCCCTTCATGATTGGCATAAGCGAGAGCAGGAACACGGGCACAGCCAAGCTGACGAGGGATGCCACAACGGTCTTGACCATGATATTGACCGTGGTAACCTGACCACCGATCCACAACATAATGGTGGTAACGTCGCCAATGGGGCTCCAAGCACCGCCGGCATTGGCGGCAAGAATAACCATGCCAGCAAACAGCCAACGTTCTTTCTGGTCCTTAATCAGCTTACGAAGCAGGGCACACATGACAATAGCAGTGGTCATATTGTCCAGCAAGGCTGAAAGGAAGAAAGTGAGGATGCTGAGAATCCACAGCAACTTCTTGCGATTGGTGGCCTTGATGCGGTCCGTGATGATACTGAAACCTTGGTAGTTATCCACCAAGGATACAATTGTCATGGCTCCCAGCAGGAAGAACACCGTCTCAGCAGTTTCACCCAAATTCTCAATGAGCAACGTCTTGAGAAAATCGTGCCACGATGCTGGGTCGGTAATGTTGAAATTTGGGCCGAACACGTTCATCGAGAGCGCAAACATAACCCAAAGAACCACTCCCAAGAGCAGGGCGGATGCGGTCTTGTTGACTTTCAGTGGGTGCTCTAACGCTATGCAGGCATATCCCACGATAAAGGTGATAATAATTGCTACTATCATAATCGGTTGTTATTAGTTAATACTGTTTGTTTATGTTGGTTTTCAGATTAACAGGTGCGCGGACGCCGACAAATTGTGCCCGCGCACTTCCGACAAATTATCTTTTCTTTTGTTGCTGACGCTGAGCCTCTTCGGCCATCTTCTGGGCCTGCTCTAAACGTTTCTGGAAATTGCTCTTCTTGACGGGTTTGTTGGCATGCTTCTGATCGTAGGCAGCCATACGGGCACGCACTTTTCGCTCGCTAGTAAACTTGCGTATAAGAACCATCTGCAGCATAGTAAGGGACAGTGAAACAAAGTAATAGAGGTTTAATGCTGCAGCCATGCTGTTGAACATGAACAGCATCATAAAGGGCATGAAATACATCATAAACTTCATACCGGGCATAGTGGCCTGCCCTTGATTGGCGCGCATAGTGTACCAAGTGTAGAAGAACTGCATACCAAACATCAGCAAGCAGAACAACGAAACATGGTCGCCATAGAGCGGTATGTTGAACCCGAGGTCGAGAATACTGTCGTAGGTTGAAAGGTCGTCGCACCAAAGGAAACCCTTCTGCCGCAACTCCACCGACTGGGGATAGAACATGAACATAGCCGTTAGAATGGGCATCTGCAACAATACCGGCAAACAACCCGCCATTGGGCTGTAACCTGCCTTCTTTTGCAACCGTTGCATCTCCTGACTCTTCTTCAATGCATCCTCTTGGGCGGGATATTTCTTGTTGAGTGCCTCCATCTCGGGCTTGAGAATACGCATGATAGCAGTGCCCTGATAGGACTTGAAAGTCAGCGGGAAGAGCAACAAGCGCAACAGAATGGTAAAGACAATGACAATCAGACCATAGTTCCAGTTGAAAGTCTCCAAGAAATTGAAAGCGGGGATGATGAAAATCCGGCTGACGAACTTGGAGAAAATCCACCAACCCAATGGTAGCATCTTTTCAAAACCTTGATGCTCAGCGCGAAGGTCGCGGTACTTAGTAGGACCAAAATAAAAACCCATGGGCATCACATAGTCCGCCTTGGCCTCATAAGTGAGCCCGATGGTGCCGCTCATGTCGCACAGGTAATCCGCTTCCTCCACATCCTTTTCGGTCTTTTGAGAGAGGTCAGCATTCTCAAACGAGCTGTCTGCCACCAAGATAGCACAGAAGAACTGCTGTTTGAATGCCACCCAATCGAGGTTGGTCTTCACCTGCTTGTCGCCATCGCGGCCACGACCTATCTCCTCCACATCACCCGCGGACTTGTAATAAACACTGGAATAGAACTTTTCTGGATCCTTGTTGCGGTTGCGGCTACCTTTGGAACTAGCGTCCACCTTCTCTTGTCGGTTCATCCGATTGTGCCACTCAAAGTCCATATAGGGAGCCTGGCTGATAATCTTGTCAAGGCCATGGAAAGAGATGTCGAAATCAACGTTATAGTCATCGCCTCCAAAAGCATAGTAGAACTCAATGTATCGGCCCCTGTCCAAACCGGTGCTGTCGCCCACATAAGCGCGCAGACGAAGCTTCAGCTGTTCTTCACCAACAATCTCATACTCTGCATCTTCTGTAATCTGCTCCAAATGGCCATCCTTTTCGAGATAGGGCACAAACACCAAATCACGCGTGTTGATAACACGACTCTCCTCGGTGGAAAAAACCAAATTCATATTGTCATCGGCCGGAGTAATCAGTTGCAGAGGCAAACTGTCGTAAGTAGTGAATCCTTTGAGAATTACCTCACGCACTTGGGCGCCCATGTTGGTGATGCCAACACTCATTTTCCCGTTCTTTACAACCACGTTGATCGTGTCGCCATAAGCACTGGCATTGAACACTCCCATGTCTCCGCGCTGATTCATCTGCATCTGACGCTGAGCTGCGGTGTCGCCGGCCTTGGCTAGGCTGTCGAGCTCGGCCTGAACCTTTGCCATGCTATCGGCGTAAGCCACGCTATCTTCAAAAGCCGCCATAATGGAGTCATGCACGCGCTGACGCTCGGCCAATTCCTCCTTCGAAGGGGCTACCCAAAACATGTATCCGACAAAGATCGCAAAAATTAAAATCAGTCCAATGATGGATTTTTTGTTCATATCTTACTGTAATTCTGTATTATAACAAATTCAACCACACGAGCCGCGGGTTTACAAAATTAGCAAATTTGCACAATATGGCAAAAAATATTTTCCTCCGGCAAGATATTTTCACAACCTACCTGATTCCTGACCTATATGCCATGCACGAAAAGTTCCACAAAAGAGGTCTCCCCGCAAAGTAATTTCCCTTTCCAGTCACGCTGCCACCGCCTGCCGCTGCTATTCGGGGATAGGATAAACCCACCACAAACGGTGGAGCAAGTCCAAAAAGGTGAACCCCCGGCAACTTTGCAACCGATGTAGCGCAACAGCGGATACCCAACTTTTGGGCAACGGGGCTTCTGTCGGCAACGCCCCGCCCGTTACCAACATCCACAGCAAAATGTAGGAATAGGCGCATAAGAAAGGTATTGGAAGGCAACGGAAGGTCATAGGAAGGTCATAGGAAACGTCGTTCTTTTGTTTACCTTTTGTTTACCTTTCTTTTACATTTTATTTACTCTTTGTTTACCTAACCTAAACAAAAGGTAAAAGAAAGGTAAACAAAAGGTAAACAAAAAGACGAGGTTACCCATACGCCACCCTTACCTCACACACCGCTTACTGCTGGGCCTGAGAAAACATTCCTATGCCAGATTCAGCCCTTTCAATGCCAGATTCAGCCCTTTCAATGCCAGATTCAGCCCCTCGCAGGAAGTCTTCGAGCGAAATCGAAACTCCTCACGCGGTGATTTTTGCATAAACTCAAAAGACAGGTTTGATGGCTCGTAAAGAACTGCCTAAGCGAAGCCTCGTCAAACCGCATGAAGGGCCTCGACAGAGCAATCGACAAGGTTGACAGCGAGGCAATTGGCAGGTCAATCAGCGGGGCAATTGATGGGTCAATCCATGCAGAGAATCTGCGGAAGAACCAACTGGATGCACAACAAAACGGTCAAACTGACATTACTCTTTTTGAAATCGCTTTTCTCTTTTTGAAACCACTTTTCCTGAATTGTTCTTTTCACGTTTACCGTTCTTTTAAACTATTCTTTTTTATATTCGAATAAATTCGTACTTTTGTAGTCTCAAAATACTAGCAATTATGATTAGCAAGAAAAGTAGTTTACTGCTCATTTTATTGGCTGTTACGCCACTTTTGTTCCTCGGTTGCAACAATGGACAAACTGCAGAGGAGCCCATTTTCGACACCGTAACACTCGAAGAACCCGAGCCCGAGCCCGAGCCCGAAATTGTGGAAGAGCCCACCCCCGCCGCACCTGTCGCGCGCAAAGTTGTGCACAAAGAGCCCGTCGAAGAGGAAGTGCTCTATATTTCCGGTCACGGCGCTAACGGCCGCGTATGGGGCCACATCACCATGAAAGGCAACAAAGGCACCGGTAGCGTCACCGACGAGCACGAGAACGCCCTTGCCGTCACCTGTACCCGTCAGGGCGAGGAGCTCATCTGCTATGACCAAAACAGCCGTCAATACATTTTCAAACTTTAACCAACTATAAACAAGGTCAATTACAACATAATGAAATCAACAAAAGAACTTCAGGCTATCGCCACGCAAGTGCGCCGCGACATTCTTCGTATGACTACCGCCGCCAAATCGGGCCACCCGGGCGGCTCGCTCGGCACTGCCGATTGGATGACTGCCATGCAGTTTGAAATCATGCACCACGACCCCGAGCACTTTACTATGGACGGCAAGGGGCAGGACATGCTCTTTGTCTCGCAGGGCCACATTACCCCAGTAATTTACAGCACAATGGCCCGCCGCGGATATTTCCCCGTCAGCGAACTTGGCACCTTCCGTAAATTCGGGACACGCCTGCAGGGTCACCCATCCACCGAACACCACTTGCCTGGCATCCGCATGGCTAGCGGGTCTCTGGGGCAAGGCCTTAGCGTTGGCATCGGGGCTGCCTTGGGCAAAAAAATGACCGGTGACAACAACCTCGTCTACACCCTCCACGGCGACGGAGAGTTGCAAGAGGGTCAGATTTGGGAAGGCCTGATGTTTGCTGGTGCCAAGCATGTTGACAATCTCATCTCCACCATCGACTATAACCGCCAGCAGATTGATGGCACCACTGAGCAAGTGATGGACTTGGGCGACCTCAAGGCCAAACTTGAAGCCTTTATGTGGGAGGTAGTGGTCATAGAAAATGGCAACGACATGCAACAGGTGCTAGATGGCATGGCAAAGGCCAAATCGCTCACTGGCAAAGGCAAACCGGTGGCCGTTATCCTCACTACAGAGATGGGGTATGGGGTCGACTTCATGCAAGGCACCAACAAATACCACGGATCGGTCCTCTCTGCCGACGACCTACCCAAGGCCCTTGCCCAGTTGGAAGAGACCCTTGGCGACTATTAATCCAGATACCGGTATTGAAAAAGTTCCTTGTCATAACATTCCTGTTTGCCGGCATTGGTCTATGGGCCGCTGCGCAGAAGCCTTCTGCCACCCCTGAACGTACCCGAGTGCTACTGATTCTCGACTGCTCACAAAGCATGTGGGACAAGTGGCAGAGCGACGCCAAAATCAAGGTAACGCAGAAGGTGCTGTTGCGTTTTTTGGACAGTATCGGCAACCCGCCCGATATGGAAGTAGCCCTACGCGTCTACGGTCACCTGAACAAAGAAGCCTACAGCACCACCTTGGAGGTGCCATTTGGTCTCGACAACAACTACCGTCTGCAAAGCAAAATCAAGACATTGGTACCCAGCGGAGATTGTGCTGCCGCCTCGGCATTGGGCAGTTCGCTCAACGACTTCCCGAATGACGGCAAAGCTAGGAACATCATTCTCGTTGTTACCGATGGCTGGGACGAATGCGAGGGTAGCATCTGCGAGGTAGCCCAATTGGTGCAACGGAGTGGAGTGGTGGTGCAGACCTTTATCGTGGGCATTGGCGACCGCAATGACTTCAAACAACAACCCGACTGCGCGGGGCGGTTCACCTTTCTGCAAGACGAAGAACATTTTGATGAGATACTTCACGAAATCTTTTACCTCTCAGACCAAAAGGCTCGCGTGACGCTTTCGATAGTTGACAAAGACTGCCAACACTTCGAAACCGAGATTCCCATAGCCCTTTACGACCACACCACCCACGCACTGCGCTACGCCAACATTTACCACTACGACACTGAGCATCCAATCGACACACTCACCGTCGACCCCTTCACCACCTACGACATCACTTTCTTCACCAAACCGCCCGTACAGTTGTGTGAACAAAAATTCCGGGCAGGTCGACACAATCGGTTGGAAGTAACTGCCACCATAGGTAGCCTCCGGCTTCACCAAGACTTACGTCGGGCTACGGACCAACCCTCCGCCTACACAGTAGTGGTGCGCCAACACGACAGCACACAGATCCTCTCCACCCAACCCCTTGGAGCCAGTATGGACTACCTAGCGGGGCGCTACGACATCGATGTGCTTTCTGTGCCACCTATACACCTCACCAACGTGGTCATTCGCGGCGGTGCCGCCACCGACCTACAGATTCCCCTACCTGGGCAGCTTGCACTTAACAAACCAAAAGTTAGCACCTCGGGTAGCATCTTCGCCTACAAAAACGAAACGCTCCATTGGGTGTGCGACCTAACCCCCAATGCATCCACCGAACGCCTTGCACTGATGCCGGGAGACTATCAGGTGATTCTCAAGCCCCAGAAGGCCACCGACTACACCTGCTCCCGCACAGCCCGCTTCACCATTGTCGCAGCCAAGCAGACCTCGGTGGATCTGGAGAAGGACAACCGATAGATGGCTTTGCTCCTGTGGAGGACCCTAGCTCATTGTAGCCCCCACGCTGACGATTGCACAAAACTAGGGAGGGAGAAGCGGCAACAAAAGTGACATGCCCGCACAGACAAAAATGAAACAATGAAACATCAAATAATCATGACCCACTACGAAAAACAATCAATGAAAGAGTTGCGTGCCGGCATGGGCGAAGGCCTTGTTGAGGCAGGCAAGCGCAACGAGAACGTGATAGCGCTGAGCGCCGATGTGAAAGGAAGCGTCAAGATGGACGGCTTTGCCAAAGAATTCCCCGAACGATTTATCCAATGCGGCATTGCCGAGGCCAACATGATTGGCATTGCTGCAGGTCTGAGCCTCTGCGGAAAGGTGCCCTTTGTGGGCGGTTTTGCCGAGTTCGTCACCGGCCGCGTATACGACCAAATTCGCCAGGTGATGGCCTATAGCAACAAGAATGTAAAGATATGCGGTTCCCACGCTGGCATTTCCCTCGGTGAGGACGGCGCCACCCACCAAACTATGGAGGATATCGCCTTGATGAAAGTGCTACCCAACATGACCGTGCTTGTCCCGGCCGACTTCAATCAAGCCAAGGCCGCCACACTAGCCGCAGCAGAGCATATCGGCCCTGTTTACCTGCGCTTGGGACGCAGCAAAATGCCTTGCTTCCTGCCCGAGAACGAGAAGTTTGAAATAGGCAAAGCCCAGCTTTTGAGCGAAGGCAAGGACGTCAGTATCTTTGCTTGCGGACATCTTGTTTGGGAAGCCCTACAGGCCGCCGAAGCGTTGGAAGCCGATGGCATTGAGGCTGAGGTAATTAACATCCACACCATCAAACCACTTGATACAAAAGCCATTATCACCTCTGCCAAGAAGACCCGCGCCGTGGTCACTTGCGAGGAGCACCTCTTCAATGGTGGCATGGGCGACAGTGTTGCCCAAACCCTTGCCCTCCACTGCCCTACCCCAATGGAGTATGTGGCCGTGGACGACAGATTCGGCGAGAGCGGCACACCGGACGAGATGCTCACCAACTATGGTCTGCGGGCCGCGAACATTGTGGAGAAAGTCCATGCCGTGCTAAAGCGCAAGTAGTAACATTCCCCTTTTGTGGTGCCGTGCAGGGACACGGCACCACAAACTTGCCTAGACCGAACCGTGAAATACGGCAAAAAGCACGGTTGCCGTTTATACCAACTACAACAATCCTTTCGAACTACGCCGTGAACATATCCGTTTTTTGTGGAGCCTCCCTCCCGCACAACTCGAACTACACAAATGCAGCCCGGGAGTTGGGGCGACTCATTGCCCAAGGCGGGCACACGCTACTCTATGGCGGCAGCAACCTAGGTCTGATGGGCATTGTCAGTGGGCGCGCACTGGAATATGGCGGGCGCGTTGTGGGCGTTATTCCATCCCTCTTTTCCGAAGAGATTATCCGCTCTCAACCCGTCAGCAAATTGGTTCGGGTTGACTCTATCGCACAGCGCAAACAGTACCTTATTGCCCACAGCGATGCCTTCATTGCCCTTCCCGGCGGCATCGGCACCGTTGACGAAACCTTTGAAGTGCTGGTTTCCAATCAACTTGGCCTAATTCAAAAACCCATTGGCTTGCTCGACACCAACCACTTCTACCAAAATCTCATTGCCCAGTTAGGGCACATGGAAACAGAAGGTTTCTACAACTTAACCAACGCCGGATATCTAATTTTGGAGGATCAACCGGAGCGCCTGCTCCAAAACTTGGCCAGCTATAGACCTACCCACGAAAACAAGTCTGCCAACCAACGACTTTGCAACAAAAAATAAATTGATACCGCCAAGGATATACACTAACCTAATTGAAATTATTGCTGTCCGGTAAAACTCAAAAGAGCATAAATACCCAGCCCGAAGCC
>CAZAAK010000028.1:0-25706 GCA_964483145.1 uncultured Bacteroidaceae bacterium | reverse complement strand
ATTTTTCTTTCTGCAACCTATGCGGTTGTCTAAAATTCCGGGAGTATTATAGTGCCGCCCCTGCCGCATCACCGTAGCGCTAGATGAGCATGTGGTGCCCCATCCGGGAGTTCTTGTGCCGTCCTTGCCGCATACTTGCAATATCTCTGTAATACCATGCCGTACAACCTTTTGCAATGCAAAGGTGCGCCCCCGAACAGTGTGCCACCAATTAGGGATGGGTGTCGGTGGGTTCGTGGAAGGGTCGCTTTTTTATTTACCTTTTGTTTAGCTTTCTTTTACCCTTTATTTACCTTTTATTTAGGTTAGGTAAACAAAAGGTAAAAGAAAAGTAAAAGAAAGCTAAACAAAAGGTAAATAAAAAAGCGACCCATCGGCTATCTTTCCGCTAAGTTACCCACTAGCCACAGGGATGGCACTTTGCCACGCATTCGGCGTTGGCATGACCTTAGGATAAATTCGAGAACTCGCAAGTGCTTTTTTCGTGTGGGTTATTTGGAAATCTTCCATACAGGTTATTCCAGAATCTTTCGTGTGAGACATTCCGGAACCCTTTCGTGCGGGCTTCTTGCCATAGTCCGCCACTTGCGCCCTGGGCGGGCGATGCTCTGTTTTGCCTGGCAGCAAACTTTTTTTTGTGCGGTTCAACAAAAAAACAGTATCTTTGCAAGCGTCTTTGCAGGGGGTACCCTGCGCTAGTGTACTTGATAACCACTTTAAAAACAAGATTCTATGGCATTAACCGACAACGCCTCGGGGCGGCGCACAGCCCTCACTCCAACCTTTGTTTCCCTGGCAGTGCTCTTTTGCACTTGCTTGATTGTTTCCAATCTCATTGCTTCCAAGGTCTTTGTTGTGCTAGGCATCACCCTGCCAGCAGCGGTGATTGTGTTCCCCGTTTCGTATATTATAAACGATTGCTTGAGCGAGGTTTATGGCTACAGTAGGGCTCGTTTGGTCATTTGGCTTGGGTTTTTTATGAATTTTTTTGTGGTGCTTGTTACCCAGCTAGCCGTTTTGTTGCCGGGAGCGCCTTTCTGGCCCGATGATGGTGCATTCCGCACGATATTCAATGCCGCTCCGCGTGCCACGGTGGCCTCTATGATGGCCTTTTGGGTCGGGTCTACCCTCAATGCAGTGGTTCTCAGCCGCATGAAGGTGTTGCAGAAGGGCAGGAATTTTTGGCTTCGCGCCATTGTTTCCTCCATCGTGGGCGAGCTTGCCGATTCCCTTATCTTTATCCCGATTATGTTCTGGGCAATGGGCGCCGAGTCCGTTCTGACCATGATTGTGTGCCAGGTGGCGGCAAAGGTGCTCTACGAGATTGTTATCCTCCCTGTTACCAAAAGGGTGGTCGCTTGCCTCAAGCACCGTGAGGGTTTGGATACGTACGACACCAATATTTCATATAATCCATTTAAAATTAGCGATTTGTAATTATGAGCAACCGCAGCGACGAAGGTTTGCAGCACTTGGGTAACCCCACCCATTACCGCGACAATTACTCCCCTGAGGTGTTGGAAACCTTCCAGAACCAGCACCCCGACCGCGACTATTGGGTACGTTTCAACTGCCCCGAATTCACCTCCCTGTGCCCTATCACTGGGCAGCCCGACTTTGCCGAAATCCGCATCAGCTACATTCCCGACCAGCGCATGGTGGAAAGCAAGAGCTTGAAGCTCTACCTCCATAGCTTCCGCAACCACGGCGACTTTCACGAGGACTGCATCAACATCATTCTCAAGGACCTCGTCCGACTGATGGACCCCAAGTACTTGGAGGTTACCGGCTTTTTTGTTCCCCGGGGCGGCATCAGCATTTATCCTTACGCCAACTACGGCCGCAAGGGCACCAAGTACGAGCAATTGGCACTGCAGCGCTTTTCCACACACGAATGACTGCGACCATAGCCCCCTTGCCCCGAGGCCATGAAGTGCGGCGGATTCGGGGTAAGGGTGGGCGGTAGGGTAGGGGTGGGCTAAACCAAGCGTTCGAGTTCCGCCTGCACCTTTTCGTGTTCGTTACTGCCTTTGGTCGACAGCCGCAGCAGTGGCAGTCCGTAAACGGAGAGGATGTGGTCCTTCATCAAGTCGCGCCGATGCTGCTCGGTTGCATCGTGGTGGAACGAGTACCCGTCCGTTTCTACTGCCAAAACAGGCTGTTTGCCCACGCGGTTGATGATGAGAAAGTCCAGGTGCGTGTTGAAGTTGGCGGCGTACCGTTGCTCTTGAGCGGACATGAGCGATGTGTCTCTGATTACTTGCCGCAACGGAATGTGGCAGAGCACACCGAGGCTGCCGAAGCGCGGCTGGGATTTTAGGACATCCAGTAGCATGCTATAGGTCAAATTCTCGGAATCGTATTCCGATATTTTGGGGTTGGTCTTGAGGAAGGCTATGCGCTGCGTGGTGTATTGCGCGTAGAGGCAGTCGAATATAGAGGCGAGCTTGCTTTCGGTTACCGTGCAGTTGTTGTAGGCGATGTAGTCGAGCAGGTCCATGATGTTGCCGTGGTGCTGCTGCGGGTTGCCGGTCAGCACTAGGCAGAATTTCGACTTGGCGCGCGAGACGGCCACATTCAGCAGGTTGGCGTCGTCGGCAAAGTCCGAGATTTGGTTGTCCACCACGCTAAAGATGATGGCGTCCTTTTCGCGGCCTTGATACTTGTGTATGGTGGCCGCCTCTATCCCGGGCAGTTGCTTGTGGAAGGCCTCCACCTGGTGGTTGTAAGGGGTGATAATGCCAAGACTGCCGTACTGTTGCAGGATAGGGAGGAGGCTTTCCTTGACCACATCTATCTCGCGTTGGTTGCAATGGTGGGTGCAGTGGTTGCCTACAACCGTTTTTATGGCGCAAAGCACATCCTCTTCGCCATGGTCCTCGGTCATGATAAGCAACTGGCCACCATAGAACTTTTGGGAGCAGAAATTGATGATGCGGGGGTGGCAGCGGTAGTGCTCGAGCAACTTGTTTTGGGGCGCGTCATCGACCACCTCATGCACCGACTGCAGGAAGCTGTTCTTTGCGCTGTCGTAGCCATTGGGTATCTGATATCGTTCCATGATGGCGTTCAGTTTTTGCCGGTCTTCGTCCGTTACCACATTGGGCAGCTGCATCGTGTCACCGACAATCACGGCATTGTAGGCGCAGGTCAGGGCTAGGCACCCTGTTTCTATCGACACTTGCGAGGCTTCGTCCATAATTAGGTAGTCGTAGGGCTGGTCGCCAAACATGCACAAGCGGGCCGAGAAGGTGGTGCTGAGCACAACGGGGTATTGCTCCCTGAGGACTTCACCGCTATGGCCGAAATTGGCAACACTCTGGAAAGCGGTGCGTGGGTGGCAACTGTAATACTTCCCTAGCCAGGACTTGAACAGCGTCATCGACAGGTCGTCCGACAGTTTGGTCAATTGCTTGGCATCGTAGTTCGACAGCTTGGCCTTGGTGTCTTCCGCCTGTTTGAGCAACTCGTGCTGAAGGTTGAGGTAGTAGAGCTTTTGCAGCTCGCAGATGAGTGGGGTGAGGTCGTTGCGGCTGAACTTGGCACGGATGTGCATGCGGTAGCGGCAATTCCATTTTGTCCAGATCCATTTAAGGTATAAGAAAGCCCTTGCGGGCCAGCTGGTTGACCTAAGGTGCCTGTCGTCGGCCATTGCTTGGCAGGCGAGCCATAGGGCGATGATGCTTTGGGAATTAGCACGGTGAGAGGGTTGCGCGTGTTCGTCCACCCCGTTGTCCATGCAAAAGTGCTTCCACTCCAAAGCCAGAGACTGCTGCTGTTGGCGCAGCTGGGCTAGCTTGTTTTGCAGGGCAAACACACTGTCGAGCTGCAGCAAAGTTGCCTGCAAGCGGCGTTGGAGGGTTATGCTGTCGGCCTGCGTCAGAATCCACCCCTTGCAACTCTCCGGAACAGAAGGCTGGCTGGCAATGAAGGCCTCCTTGTTTTCCAAGCTTCCGAGTGCAGCCACGATAAATTCCAGGCCGTACTTTTTCAGTTTCTCCTGCATGTTGGAGGTGGCAGAGTTGTTGCTCGAGACCACCATCACCGTCTTCCCCTGGCACACGATATTGGCAATGATGTTGAGGATGGTTTGCGTTTTGCCTGTTCCCGGTGGCCCCTGTATCACGCTCATTTGGCGTTCAAAAGCTGTCTCCACTGCTTTTTTTTGGCTGGCATTGCAGCCGAAGGGATAAATTAGGTCGGAGTGCCTCAGAGGCTTAGGGTGATGCCTGTTGGGGTTGAGGTAGCACGCGGCTGCGGTGTTGCTGTCGATGTGGTCCACCTTTTCGTAAAGGTTGGCAAGGATGCCGCGGCCGGTTTCCTCACTGCCGAGCGGATTGGTTGTTGCCACATCTTTTAGGTAGGCAAAGGTGTCTCGGGCCCGTTGCTCGCTTAGGCAGGAAGTGGCAACCTGAACTCTTCCCAAGGCATCGTCCAACATATAGCCACTAGTGTGGACCACCCGCCAGTATTCTTTGCCGTTATGGACGAACTTCCACAACTGGCGCACGTTGGAGACTTGGATGCCGTCGATGTAGACTTTGCTCTCGTCAGCCTCTACCCACTCTGGGTTGCTCAGCCACACGACCTTGTCGGCACTGTATGTGTACGGCTTGGGATTGTTTTTGAAGCGCACGCAAAAACAGTTCGATTCGGTTCGCCTGATAGAGTCGATTTGCAAGGTTTTGGCTTCACCGTTGAGCAATATGAAATGGCGTGAGAGGTCCATGCTACGATTATTTTGGGATGCGGCTAAAGCCTAGCGTTTGTCATGTGATACCCCATGCGGTGGAGCTGCACAAAGGCACCCATAAGGTAGAGCTGGTGAATGCAGGCGACGTAGCCTCGGAAGGCGGCTTCGGTGCCAGGCTCAAAGCGCTGGCGAAGCAGGAGGCTGTAGGTGCGCTCGGCGCATTCCTGCACCAAGGTTTCGGTGGTGTCGAAGTCGGGCTGACGCAGGTCGAGTACAACGGTGCGAATGTACTCGTCCAACAGGTCATAGCCACTTTTTTGGCGCATGTAAAGGTAGAGGTCGTTGATGTTGTCGTAGGTGGTCCAGTCCTCGTCCCAAAATTTGGCAACAGCCATGCCGATGTACATCATCCACCCTAGGCTAACTGTGGGGTAGCCGGCAAACTCGCGCACGCCGTCGGTCAGATAGGACTCGGCTACTGGGCGGTATTTCCTTTCGATGTCGTAGGCTTGCGGCAAGTGCTTGTCGATTTCGCCTTGCTGGAGAAGGTATCGGTACAGGTCGTCGTGGACCTGCTTTTCGAACTTTTGCATAATTAGTCAAAACGGTTGGTGCAAAGCGTCCGCCTACAGCTCCGGGCAACCTCTATGGAGGAGCAATATATTTGGCTTTTATGCTCTTAGACCAGATGTAGGGCAAAACAACTTTGCCGCAAAGTTACGAATTAATTTTGGATAGGCTAGTGCTTTTGTTTGCTGTATGTGATGGGAAAGTAGTATCTTTGCAAGCCGAACGGAATGCTCAAATGAAGCTGATTGTTGTTTATACCATATTCTTTCTCAGTGCATTTGCATCAGTGGCACAAACCTCTTGGGTAGGCGAAAATCTGCCTTGGATGATAGAGCGCCGCACTAGTGGTATAAGGTGCGTGCGGCAGTTCGTCCCCTCCGACAGCGTGATGGGAGCTCGCAAACTGGTGAGGACTACCTATTACGATCGCCACGGCTATGAGACCAGCCCTTCGATAGACTTGCGGTACGACACTCTTGGGAGGCTGACCCAGCGGTTGGAGAGGCAGCAACGCAATATTGCTGGTGTTGTCCTTACCGACACCACCCGAATTCAGACCGTCCGCTATTCCCCCGAAGGGTTGGTGAGCCTTTACAGCGACGTCAGCCTGCGCATCATTGGCGGCTCGTGGTACTCCTCTATGGTCGACACCCAGGTTACCGTCTATCGCTTGGTGGGCATGAATTTGCAGTCGGGGCTTGGCGTGACGCGATGCACCTACCAAAGGTTGCACCAATGGCGCCCAGCTTCCTATTTTGGCATCGATGGCAGGGAGGACGACACGCAACCATACAACACCGAGACGACCTGCATCTGCGAACGGACCTTCGACGGGCAGGGTCGTCTGTTGACTGAAGTGGCAGAGGATTGCAATGAGGGGCTGAACAGCTACGGCCGCGAATATATCTATGGCGAAGACGGCCGCATCGCACAGGAATACCGCAATTCGGTTGACGGGCGAGACACCCTTTACTACCAGTACAACATTTTAGGCAAACTTATTGGAATGGACGGCGTAGGCCACAGTGCGGATGCAAAGATTGATATCCATATCCGTTGCCAGGCCAACGGTTTGCCGCTAGAAGAAAGCACCACGTGGTGGAATATTGGGGAGGAGGGCGACCCCGAGAGTTATCCTCGGGCCATCATCCGCACCTACTACAATAGCCGCGGCGATGTCCTCCGGACAGCTTTTCCTGGTGAGCCTGTTTATGAATATGACTATGATTATTGGGACTGATTGAGCCTATGACAAGCCAGATTGTTCATACTGTTGTTTGCTGCCCTATGGTTGGAGAGAGGATTTGCGGGCATGCCAGGGCCGAGTTGCCGGGTGCTTTTGAATGGGGGCACTTAGTGGAGAAAGGCGGCATGATTGCCTATCGGGTGGAATGGTGGAGTGGATATGCCACTGTGAATTTGCTGTAAACCCCGTATTTTATTACTGGAATGGGTGCTAACAAGGCCTAGGCTCGCAGGCGCAACTTCTTCCAAGAGTGGGCGGTTGCGCTGGGGTGTAGCGCGGGCAGAACCTCCAGCTCGCGAACTTGGCAAGTGACCCACCAAATGGAAATAAAGGAGGATAACCCAACAAATCAAGACCGTGCCGAGCGAAAGATTTCGCCCAGTGCATTTCCCAAAAATCCGAAAACGAATGGTTGGTACAAAAAATATTAAACTTCGCAAACCACAAGGCCTTAGCCGGCAACTGTTCAAATATGCCTTGCCTAGTGTGGTGGGTATGTTGGTGGTGGGCATGCAGACAATTATCGATGGCCTCTTTGTATCCAAAGGTGTTGGCACACTGGGGCTTGCTGCCGTCAATATCTCCATGCCGCTAATTAATGTAATGCTTAGCGTCTGCATCATGATAACTTCTGGGGGCATAGTTATTGCCGGCATTGCCAAGGGACGCGGCGACGATAGTTTGGCACGCGGCTACACAACGCTTACCTTTGTTATATTGTTGGCTACAATTGCGTTATTGTCGCT
The DNA here is from genome assembly GCA_964483145.1 of uncultured Bacteroidaceae bacterium. Classification (GTDB taxonomy): domain Bacteria; phylum Bacteroidota; class Bacteroidia; order Bacteroidales; family P3; genus Colimorpha. The sequence continues at coordinate 18,451 of CAZAAK010000028.1, read as the reverse complement.
CTTGGTAGGCCTTAATCTACGGCGCATCTGCTATTTTTTGGGGGCTAACGACGAGGTATATTCATATGTTCGCAACTATTTGGGTATCATTAGCTGTGCTTTTATTTTCTACTGCATTCCCAACTTTACCGAAGCCTTCACCCGCCTGTCGGGCAAGCCTAATTGGGTTTTTGTTAGCGGAGCTATCTGCTGTGTGGTGAATGTGGTGCTCGATTACCTCTTTGTGTTGGTGCTTGGCTGGGGTGTTAGCGGAGCCGCTATAGCTACATGTGTTGCCAACACCACAGCCGCCTTGGTGCTACTGCCCAAGGTGCCTTTCGGTCGGCTCAAGGGGTCGTGGCGAGAGGTGGGGAAGATTTTTTATAACGGGTCTTCCGAGATGCTTACCTCAGTTTCGGCCGCCATCACCACCTTTATTTTCAACTTGGTGTTGATGCGGGAGATTGGCCCTACAGGCGTGGCTGCCCTCACCATTGTCTGCTACTTGAATTTTGTGGTCAATATGTCCATCTTTGGGCTTTCGCAGGCGTTCTACCCCTTGATGTCCTACCAATTGGGAGCGCGTAACTACCGAGGCGTCCGCACGTTGTTGTTCTCCTCGCTACTTTTTAGTGCGGTTATTGGCATTGGGGTATACCTGATTGTGCTTATTTTCAAGCATCCCATTGTGGGTGCTTTTGCTTCGGGCGATTGGCAACTCGAATCCATTGCCACCACAGCCGCCACCTTTGTTACCCTACACTACCTTGTATCCTACATCAATATCATTGGTAGTAGCTTCCACACCGCTGTGGAGCGCCCTATCGAATCGGCAGTGATAGCTGTTTGCCGTAGCATTGTTTTTGTGCTTGTTCCCCTGTTCGTCCTTACTCCCATTGTTGGTGAACTCGGCATTTGGCTCAGTATGCCCATAGCCGAGGTGCTCACCCTCTGCGTTGCGTTGCCTCTTATGCGCCTCACTCTCCGCCGCATACGTCGCAATTGCGCGGACGAGTGATATAAGGGATACGTGGCTTGCGTTGGGCTTTGTGTCTAATGGCAGAACATAAAGCCCAAATAGAGTCTTGGGCCTGTGGGGGTGAGCAATTTGCCATCGTAGGAGAGGGCTATCAGCCAGTCGGCCTTGAGGGTGAGGTGGATTTTGGTGGTTATGCAGAAATCGGTTCCGACAAAAGGCGAGGCGTAAAAGAAGGGTTGTTTGTTGAAGATGGTGCATACCTCTGGAAGCCAATCGCTTTGATTGCCTTCGAGAATATAGAGGCTCCTCGTGGCACCACCACCAAGCCCAACCCCCAAATAGGGCCACAATTTGCCGTTATGCCAACAGAAGTCCACTAGCATCCCGCCCAAGCCTGTACGGATGTAACTACCATCGGCCAATATGTCCTTGGCGTTGGAATTGTTGGAGTTGAGCGTCGACACATAGCCTTCGAGGCCAATGCGCAGGTGCTTTGCTAGGTTCACCCGCAAGGCACCGCCCATGCCAATGCCCAAACCTTGCACATTCACGGGAGCCTTTCCGCCAGCGCCAGCTAGGTAACCTGAGTGTAGCATCATGCCGCCGGAAAATCCATGAAAGGTACTGTCGGTGCCTTGTGCTTTTGAAAGCAAAGGTAGCAATAGGGTTAAAATAATAGGTATAATCTTGAGTATCATTATTTTGTATTTCTTTTAAATAATGATGCAAAGGTACGCTTTTTTTTGACAACGGAGAGTCGCCATTTATAGTGATTTTGCATAAAGATATGAAATGGTTGTTTACAACATATTGATTCACTGTATTCAATGAAATTTAACATGTGTTGTTCACAAATAAATTGCCCCAAACGCTTTGTCATATGAAAAATAAAACATACCTTTGCTACTGGCTTCAGACGGGCGGGAGATGTTGTTTGGCGTTGACTGTCAGTTTGTTGTGCAAAGCGTACAGAGGGGAAAAAATAAAAAACAACTTGTTACAGCAATATAAAACTAACAACATGACAATCAACAAAGCATTCGCCGGTACCTTGGAGTCTGGCGACATCATGATTCAGATTGAGCCTTCGGACAAAGAGGGCCTGAACATCGAGCTAGACAGTACTGTGATGTACCAGTTCGGTGAGCAGATTAAAAAAGTGATTGCCGAGACCCTAAAGGATCTTGGCATAACTAGTGCCAATATAAAGGCTACCGACAAAGGTGCTCTCGACTGCACCATTAAGGCTCGTACCACCTGCGCTGCCGTCCGTGCAACGGGCAAGGATGTTTGGGCTTAATCGTTTCACTTAAACTTCAAGTACTATGCAAAGATTAAGAAGAACAATGATGTTTGTGCCGGGCAACAACCCCGCGATGATGTCGGACGCTTTCATTTATGGGCCCGACTCCATTATGTTGGATTTGGAGGACTCCGTTACCATGGCTGAGAAGGATGCTGCCCGTCTGCTTGTCCATAACGCATTGAAAACTATCAACTATGGCAATACCGAGATGGTTGTCCGGATTAATCCTCTGAACACTCCATTTGGCAAGAAGGATGTAGAGGCTGTGGTCACTGCCGGCGTTCATGTCATCCGCATGCCAAAGACCGAGACTGCAGAAGAGGTTGTTGAGCTAGAGGAGGAAATCGAGAAGGTGGAAAAGAAACTTGGTTGTTTGGGTCGCACCCAGATTATGGCCGCTATTGAGTCCACCAAGGGTATTATCAACGCCTATGCCATTGCTACGGCTAGCAAGCGTATGATGGGCATTGCCCTCGGTGCCGAAGACTACTGCGCCAACCTTAAGACCCAGCGCACCACCACTGGCGAGGAACTTCTCTTGGCCCGCGAAACCATTGTAGTGGCAGCCCGTGCTGCCGGTATCGATGCGCTCGACACCGTCTTTTCCAACCTCAACGACATGGAGACCTTCCGCAAAGAGGTTGAACTTATCAAGCACTTGGGTTTCGATGGCAAGAGCATCATCAATCCCCGTCAAATTGAGATTATCAACGAAATTTTCACCCCCACCCAAAAGGATATCGACAAGGCCAAAGCTATTATGGGCGCCATCAAGGAGGCCGAGGCCAAGGGCAGCGGTGTTATCGCTCTCAATGGCAAGATGATTGACAAACCTGTCGTCATCAGAGCCCAACGTACCATTGAATTGGCAATTTCTGCCGGTGTATTAACCAAGGAGGACTTGTAATGAACGCAATTAAAGACAGACAAAAATTGATCGAAGCGGAAGCTAAGAAACTCAATAAAGAGGTTTTCAACGCGAATAACCTCGTCAAAAATCCCACCGAGAAACAGCAGTTGCAGAAAGAGTCTCCTAAGTTGGTGACTCTTGAAGAGGCTATTCGTAAGAGTGGCCTTAGGGACGGCATGACTATTTCTTTCCACCACCATTTCCGTGGCGGAGACAAAGTGGTCAATATGGTGGTTGCAAAACTGGCCGAGATGGGTTTCAAGAACCTCTCTCTCGCAGCTTCCTCTCTTCAGGATGTCCACGAACCCCTGATTGAGCATATCAAAAACGGTGTCATCACTAGCATCTCTACCTCCGGGTTGCGTGGCAAATTGGCTGATGAAATCTCCCGTGGCCTGATGGAAAAGCCCGTAGTTTTCCGTTCCCACGGCGGTCGTGGCAGTGCCATCGCTTCTGGCGACCTCCACATCGATGTGGCCTTTATCGGTGCTTCTTCTTCCGACCCATTGGGCAATGCTTGTGGGTACTCCCGTAGCGAGAACGCCAAGAGCATCTGCGGATCTCTTGGCTATGCCTTGCCGGACGCGCAATATGCCGACAAGGTGGTTATCCTCACCGATGACCTAGTAGCCTATCCCAATACACCCAACTCGATTTCGGAGCATAATGTGGATTATGTTGTTGTGGTTGACAGCGTTGGCGACTCTTCCAAAATTGCCAGTGGAGCTATTCGCGACACCAAGAACCCCCGCGATATTCTCCTAGCCAAGCAAGCGGCTAAGGTGATTGTTAACAGTGGTTATTTTAAAGAGGGCTTCAGCATTCAGACCGGTTCGGGTGGCGCTTCTTTGGCTGCAGTCAAGTACATCCGCCAAAGTATGATTGATCAGAATATCCATGCTTCCTTTACTCTTGGGGGCATTACTGCGCATATGGTCAAGTTGCACGAGGAAGGCCTTATCGACCGCCTCATAGACGTGCAGTCCTTCGACCGCGTTGCAGCAGAGTCCATCATGAATGATCCAAAGCACAAGGAAGTTTCGGCCAATGAGTATGCTTCCGCTGATGAGCCCGGTAGCGCCACCCATTATCTGGACATCGTTATCCTTTCCGCCCTTGAAGTCGACACCGACTTCAATGTAAACGTCCTTGTTGGCTCCGACGGTATTATTCGCGGTGCTATAGGAGGCCACCCCGACACTGCTGCCGATTCCGCCCTCTCCATCATTGTCTGCCCGTTGCTCCGTGGCCGTATACCTTGTGTAGTCGACAAGGTTACTACTCTTATCACTCCTGGCAAGAGCGTTGACGTGGTGGTTACCGAGTACGGCATTGCAGTCAACCCCAACCGCCCCGAAATCGCCGAGAGACTGAAGAAAGCAGGGCTCAATGTGGTTGACATCAATTGGCTTAAGGACCGCGCCCTCAAGGTTATCGGCACTCCTGCGCCTCTGCCTTTTGGCGACAAGGTGGTTGGTGTGGTCATGAACCGCGATGGTTCTGTCCTTGATGTTATCAAGAATATCAAAGCCTAAAATTCTTAGCGGTTGTGGCTATTGGCTTCCGACCGGTTGCTGATAGCCATAACCGATTATCCGATAGAAGGATTTTGTTAACTTCAAAACTGTTAATGGGAATGGAAGTTACTCTTGACGAGCTCTTGCAGAGCCGCGATAACCGTCATCAGATGCATCTGGATTTGCTCAAACAATATCCGGGTCGCACGTTGGTTTCGGTGACGATGGTAATGCCTGGTCCGGTCAAGAGTAATTCCATTTCAATTGCACTTGCCAACAAGGCCGAGGTCTTTCTTTATCACAATCGGCATCTGCCGATTGAGTACATGCTCCGCCGAGACCTTAACACAGGTCCAGAGATTTACTTTGTCAGCAACCTGCCGGTGACAGAAACCAAGCGGATTTGTTGCCGCATAGAAGATGGGCATCCGCTAGGGCGTCTGTGGGATTTTGATGTCATCCAGCCCGATTCTGTGCCGCTTTCACGTACTGCGCTTGGGCTTGATCCTCGCAAGTGCATCGTTTGCGACAACCGGGATGCCATTACTTGTATTCGTTCGCGTCGGCATTCCAAGCCCGAACTCTATGCTTGCGTGGAGGCGATTTTCAGGCAATACCAAGATACCCCAGACGACTATGAACTCTGAATTCGAGATACGGGCACTCAACGTAAATGACCGATATACCCGACAGAAGGTAGAGGCTTTTCTTGCCGACAATGGGTTGAGATTGGATACGGTGGATAGGTATTTTGGCATTTTCCGTCTTGAAGAGGACGATATTTTGGCCTCGGGTGGACTTTACCGTGATATCATTAAGTGCGTTGCCGTCCGTCAGGACATGCGGGAAGAACGGCTTTTTAATATGTTGGTGTCACACCTAATGAGTGTGGCCATGCAGGATGGCTACTATTCCACCAAAGTCTATACCAAGACACAGAATCTTGATATTTTCATTTCCCTTGGGTTTAAACTGATAGCACAGTCGCCCAAGGTGATTTTTATGGAGAATTCCCTTTCTGGGCTTAACTGCTACAAAGAGTACCTCTGTGCACAGCGTCGGCAAGTGCATGGTAGTAGGATGGGTCTTGTCATTATCAATGCCAATCCATTTACCAAGGGGCATCGTTATCTATTGGAGCAGGCTTCTGCTCAAGTGGACCACCTCTTTGCCATCGTGGTGAAGGAAAATCTCTCTCTTTTTGACTATAGCTATCGTTTGGAGATGGTCGCCAAGGGTTGTGCGGATATGGTTAATGTGTCCGTTCTCGAAGGTTCTGATTATCAAATCTCTGCGGCTACATTCCCCTCGTATTTTCTCAAACAGGTTACCGAGGCTACCGATGAGCATATCCTCCTTGATTTGGATGTCTGCCTTCGTCATATCATCCCTTCTTTAGCCCCTAGCGGCACACAGGTAACACGCTTTGCCGGTAGCGAACATTCCGACCCGCTCACCGCCCGCTACAACCAGCTGATGAAAGAGGTTCTCCCTCAAAGTGGGGTCCGGTTTGTGGAGATTCCTCGTAAAGAGCTGAGTGGTAACCCTATCAGCGCCAGTACATTTCGCTCCACTTGCGACCTTGCCTTGCTCTATCCTACTAGCGTCCCTTATGCCATCGGCGTCCTCGCTGCGCAAGCGCTTAGGGATGAACTCGACCTCACCCCCAAGCCAGGACTAATTGACAGGCAGGACAGCGGGGCTCACGGCGACATGAACTATGCCCTTATGCTACGCAGCATCAAGGCCATTGAGCCTTATTTCGTCCGGTTGGCTGGCATGGGTTGCAATTCGGAGTTGCCCACAGTTCAGTCCGTCATCCAGTGTGGGCTTGAGAGTGAAGAGGCGATGCTCTCCGCCACTGGCGGAATCAATACACACAGGGGGGCTATTTTTGCGTTGGGTCTCTTTTGCATTGCTACTGCCAACAGTTATTGTCGCTTCCAGCGGGTGAATGCCGATACTGTTCGCACAGCCATTCAATCTATAGCGCAGAAGATACCCTTGGCTAGCAACACTCACGGTGCCGATGTCCGCAGGCAATACCGAGTCAAAGGAGCCCGTGACATTGCTGCCGAAGGCTATTGTCAGCTTTTTAGGCAGTGGCTACCTTTCTATCGGGAGCACATGGCCGACAGCCATCCAAAACTGCGTTTGCTACTTTACATTATCTCCACTCTCGACGACAATAACCTCTATCATCGTGGTGGGGAACAATTGGCTCGCGAGGCGCAGCATCGTTGTGCTGAGGTGCTTCGGGATTTTAGTATCGAAAACATTCAGGCACTCAACGATTGGATGAAGGCCCGCAATCTTTCCCCAGGTGGTTCGGCTGATATGTTGGCTCTCACCCTTTTCGCCGCCAATTTAATAAATAATGTGTAACTTGTGATTGCAATCCGATAAGGTTGGCTCGTTAAAACAAAAAGAAAGGAATTCGTGTGCGGCATTCAGTGCGCCGCCCCCAATAGGAATTACTAACAAATATCAACAAAACAAAAAACACTATGGTAGAATTAATCAACAAAGGAGTTTATCTGCTAGACGGTAAAGAAATCAAGATGGATGCTGCCGGGATGCCTTCCAAGGAGGAAGCCCGCGAAAACACCATTGCTTATTCCATTCTCCGTTCCCACGACACTACGGGTGAGAAGGGCAACAAGATGCGCATCAAATTTGATGCCTTGATTTCGCACGACATTACTTATGTCGGCATTATTCAAACCGCCCGTGCAAGTGGGCTGACCAAATTCCCGTTGCCCTATGCCATGACAAACTGCCACAACTCGCTTTGTGCCGTTGGTGGTACCATCAATGAGGATGACCACGTCTTTGGCCTTTCTGCTGCCAAAAAGTATGGTGGAATCTTTGTTCCTACCAATCAGGCTGTCATTCACCAGTATGCACGCGAAGCTATGGCGCAGTGCGGCAACATGATTCTTGGTTCCGATTCGCACACCCGTTATGGTTCTCTCGGCAACATGGGCGTTGGCGAAGGCGGTGGCGAATTGGTCAAGCAACTGCTGAACAACACTTGGGACATCAATGCTCCTGAGGTTGTTCTTGTATGGCTCGAGGGTGCTCCCCGCAAAGGCGTAGGACCTCACGATGTTGCCATCTCTTTGGTGAAGGCTACCTTTGAAAATGGCTTTGTCAAGAACAAAGTCCTTGAGTTTGCAGGTCCTGGCGTCAAGAGCCTGCCTATTGACTTCCGCAACGGCATCGAGGTCATGACTACCGAGACGACCTGTCTAACCTCCATTTGGTGCACCGATGACGAGGTTAAGAATTACTACACCATGCACGGTCGCCCAGAGGCTTACCGCGAGCTCAAACCCGGCAAGGTGGCTTATTACGACAGCATGATTAAGATTGATCTCTCCACGCAAGAGTGTATGATTGCTTTGCCTTTCCACCCATCCAACGCATACACCATCCGCGAGCTTCAGGAGCATCCCGAGGAAATTCTCCGCACGGTAGAAGCCGATGCCCGCAAGCGTTATGGCGACAAGATTGAAATCGACCTCGTTAGCAAGATACGCAATGGCAAGGTGGTTGCCGACCAGGGTATTATTGCTGGTTGCGCCGGTGGCACCTACGACAACCTTTCAGCTGCTGCAGCCATCCTCAAGGACAAATCCACTGGCAACGATTACTTTACCATGAGTGCTTATCCACAGAGCATTCCCGTATATTTGGCTACCACCCGTAGCGGCATTGCTGAAGAACTCCTTGAGACCGGTGTTGCCATCAAGCCCGCCTTTTGTGGTCCTTGCTTTGGCGCTGGTGACGTTCCCGCCAACAACGGATTTTCCATCCGTCACACCACGCGTAACTTCCCCAACCGCGAAGGTTCCAAACCTGGTGCGGGGCAGATTTCCTTTGTCAGCCTTATGGATGCCCGCAGTATTGCAGCTACCGCCGCCAACGGTGGTGTACTCACCCCTGCTACCGACATCGACTACACCGACAACCACGAAGGCTACAAGTTTGACGGCTCCATCTACCAGAAGCGCGTCTACTACGGCTATGGTCATGCCGATGGCAACCTCGACCTCCGTTACGGCCCCAATATTAAAGATTGGCCCAAGATGTACGCCATGCAGGACAACATGCTCGTGGAGCTAGCTGCTGTTATTCACGATCCCGTCACCACCACTGACGAGCTCATTCCTTCCGGTGAGACTTCTTCCTACCGTTCTAACCCGTTGAAGCTATCCGAGTTTGCTCTCAGCCGCCGTTGCCCAGAGTATGTAGGCATTAGCAAACGCATACAGGGTGAGGATCTTGAGCGTCGTGCCGGCAAATGTCCTGCCAATGTAAAAGAGGCTCTTGCCAAAGTGGGAGCTGACGAGAAGAACACGTCCTTCGGCTCCTGCGTTTTTGCCAACAAACCCGGTGATGGTTCCGCTCGCGAGCAGGCCGCTTCTTGCCAAAAGGTGCTTGGCGGTGATGCTAATATCTGCTACGAGTATGCCACCAAACGCTATCGTAGCAACTGCATCAACTGGGGTATCATGCCATTTACTATCGCTCAGGACACTCCGTTCGAGTATGAGGTTGGCGACATGGTCTTTATCCCCGGCATCCGCCAGGCTGTTCTCGATGGCAAGGAAGAAATCGATGCCAAGGTTATTTCCAAGGCTGGTGTCAAGGATATCCACCTCTTCTTCCAGAACCTCACCAAGGACGAGCGTGCCATCCTCACCGACGGTTGCTTGATGAACTACTACGCAAATCAGAACAAATAACAGTTGAATCAATGAAAAACACGGCCGCCGCTGTGCGGCGGCCTTTCATAAAATCTACACCATGACAAAAATCAAAATGACTACTCCCCTCGTGGAGATGGATGGCGACGAGATGACCCGCATCCTTTGGAAGATGATTAAGGATGATCTTATCCTCCCCTTCGTTGACCTTAAAACCGAGTATTACGACCTCGGGTTGGTAAAGCGCGACCAGACCAAGGACCAGATTACTATCGATGCCGCTGAGGCTACCAAGAAGTATGGAGTTGCCGTCAAGTGCGCTACCATCACTCCCAACCTCAAACGTATGGACGAGTACAAACTTCACGAAATGTGGAAATCCCCTAACGGCACTATCCGTTCTATACTCGATGGCACTGTGTTCCGTACGCCCATTACCATCCCCAGTATACACCCTGTGGTCAAGAACTGGGAGGCTCCTATCACCATCGCCCGTCATGCTTATGGCGATGTCTACAAGAGTGTTGAAATCCGTGCCAACGAGCCCGGTGTAGCCAAACTTGTTTTCGACGGAGAGAACGGTCAGCACGAAGAGGTAGTTATCCACAACTTCAAGGGGGCTGGCGTTATTCAAGGTATGCACAACCTCGACAAGTCCATACGCTCTTTTGCTCACAGCTGCTTTAAGTTTGCCATCGATACCAAGAAGAGTCTCTGGTTCTCCACTAAGGACACCATCTCCAAAAAATACGATGCTCAGTTCCGTATCATCTTTGAGGAGGTTTTTGAAGAGTACAAAGCCAAGTTCGAGGAGCTTGGCATTGAGTATTTTTACACCCTTATTGATGACGCAGTTGCCCGCGTTATCCGTAGTAAAGGCGGCTTTATTTGGGCTTGCAAGAACTACGATGGCGATGTTATGTCCGACATGGTGTCCACTGCCTTTGGCTCGCTTGCCATGATGACTTCGGTGCTCGTCAGCCCCGATGGTAAATACGAGTTCGAGGCCGCCCACGGCACCGTCACCCGTCACTACTACAGATATATGGAGGACCACCAGATGACCTCCACCAACCCCATGGCCACCATCTTTGCTTGGAGTGGTGCTCTGCGCAAACGTGGCGAGATGGACGGCATCGAGGAGTTGATGAACTTTGCAGACCAGCTTGAAGGTGCTTGCTTCGACACCCTCAACGAGGGCACTTGCACTAAGGACCTTGCCGGCCTGATGGAAGGCATCACCCCCAAGAGTGTCAATAGCGACGAGTTCATCAAGGCCATCCGTGCCAAACTCGAAAAACGCCTTGCTTAACCTTCTGCTTTACCGCAAAAGCATACTGCGGCCTAGCCGAAGATAAAAAAGAGGAGGCTTATGCCCCCTCTTTTTTATGTTTTTTTTAGAAAGCCCTTCAAAAATACCAAACAGACGCTATGCCCGAACCTGTAACCTACTTTTCGTAGAAATGCATCTCCGTTAAGTAATTGTACACCCCCTCTGGCACCAGATACTTCACATCCTTTCCCTTATGTATTTGGGAACGAATGTAAGTGGATGAAATGCCCATTGTTGGCACCTCCACCATTGCAACGTGCGGGTGGGTGCTGAGTTTGCAATGCTCTGTTCCTGGCCGCGGATAGCAATAGATGCGGTAGTGCTCTAGGATAAACTCCCAATTGCGCCATTTCTCGAAGGTGGACAAATTGTCGGAACCCATTATTAGGCAGAATTCTTTGTCGTGGTGCTGCTGCCCCAAATAAGTCAGCGTTAGCACCGTATAGCTTGGTTTTGGCAGGTGGAACTCGGCATCGCAAGCGCGCAAGCGATAGTCATCGGTAATGGCGCGGCGGACCATCTCCAATCGCTGGTAGTCGTCCAACAACGTCTTGCGCTCTTTTAGTGGGTTTTGGGGAGAAACCACAAACCATACCTCGTCAAGGTCGCTATTTTGCAACACCTCATGCGCAATAATCAAATGCCCCACATGAATGGGGTTGAACGACCCGAAAAACAAACCAATCTTACGCACTGCTCAATGAATGTGTAGTGGCAAAAAAGCAACTTTACACTAGTACCACCCGCCACGCGCCCCCAATTCGCGCTCATGCCAACCTGGATGCGCATTCTTGCGCCATCAATAATACTTGTACCTGCTGATTACCTCTATATGCCTTAATTTGTTGCCTTTGAATGTATAGATTTCGCCTACTTCGGCAGCTCCAGCAATGACTTTGAGCACATTAATCTCAGAGGTATAGGACTTGGGATAGCTTTTAAAGATAACCCTAAAGACCTCTTCCTTGGTCATGCCTACCTTGATGCCATTATCCAATACCACAGCGGTATCGGTAATCTTGGCGCTGACCATCTCCAATTTGTTGGTCCATATGCTACGGTACCAATTGATGTTGGAGCCGTCCAGGCGCTTAAGCGTGTTGACGGCCACCGTCATCGTGTCGTAGAAACTTTTGTAGCCGCTCTCGCGATACCAAAGGAGCTGATTGTTGGTGATGTACTGCTCCACGGTGCTCCATTTGCCGAAGGGGTAGATAGGATAGTCGGCCAAAGAGAATACTGTCATCGTGTCGGCGTATACCTTCACGTCCTTCACTTGATATTCTGGGCGGGCGTAGGCAAGCATTCGCACGGCCTTGGTGCGTGAGCTAACCTGTTGTGCATTAACCGCGAATGCGGAAAAGAGCAGTGCGACCACAAGTAAATGTTTCTTCATAGTCCAATACGTTTTAAATTGCAAAGATACGTCTTTTTTGGGACATAATGCAAAAAAATCTTCTTTATTTTTGCTCATGCCCAGTTTCCAATACCAATATCACTCCTTCCCGCTCGCAGGCATACCGCGGGTCCCTTTTATTGGGGGTCGGGCGCCAGGTAACCTTCAAAGGAGACGTTGCCGTAGGTGTCGGCAGCGCTCTTGAGGGCCTCGTTGGAGGTGTAGGTCAAGTAAAGGGAGCAGGTGGTAACTACCTGTTGGGTGGATGCGCACTTTTCATCTGCATCGGTAACCACGAGGGCCCAACCTTGCATTTGATTGTCGGCATTTGCAATGGCAAGGCGACCGTTTACCGATAGGAAATTCCAGCGGTTGGAGTTCGGTTTGGTTCTGGGGTCGTTGTCTAGCTGGAATTTAAGGCACTTTACATCCACATAGGGGTACTCGCCCCTCGTCGCCTGCTCAAAGCAATAGAAACGTAGGTAGTCGCCATGCTTGAGTTGCGGATTCGATTCCCTAAACAGAAGCCGTTGGAGGTCGTTGTTGGAGGTGATGGCTAGCGGTTGCACTTGGCTGGCATCCAATCCAGTACATAAGTTGGTGAGTACCACGCGGCGGCCGTCGGCCAAGGTGGCAAAATCGTATTCCACTGGCATCAACCGCCCTAGTGAAACCACTATGCCGGGCATAAGTAACGCCGACTGTTGGCGAGTCTGTTCCTTGGTCAAGAAGACGGTGGGCAGTTGGGCGTTGGCCTTCAAAAAGGTGTTATAAGCTGTTTGCCCTTCCGTCGATTCCATCAATGGTCTATTGCCCCCTTTTATGCTCCTCCATAGGGAAATGGAGTGCCGCATCTTTTCGCGGGTGATGAACTGCTTGACCGACTGTCGATTAGGTGAACTTCTAGTGCCAATGCGAGCAAAGACTTTGCCACCCCTCTTGTAATAGGTCACTCCCTGACCTTTGATGCGCCCTACAAAGGCGGATACGTTTTTTTCACTTCGAGCCATGATAATACTTTTTTTGTCTTGAATGTTTCTTTGAATTTTCTTTGTCTTTTTTCAGTACTTGTTGCATTTGTCGCTTGAGCTGAGGCCCCAAACTGGGCAAAAGGTAAACAAAATGTAAATAAAAAGAAGATTAAATACTTGATTGTTTGTCGCTTGTACGAATTCCCCAGTTAACCTTGTCTAGTGCAAGTATACAACTAATTTTCGAAAGGTCGCATAAATATGTTTGCCACATCAAAAATATTTTGGGCCCGAGTGCTGACATCATGGCAAATCCAACGAGCGGTCCAAAGTTTCTTGCGCTCGCACGATAAGCACTGTGCAGAGGTGTCGGAATCGTCCGAAGGCTTTACAGTGGTTTGGGGGCTACAGAATCCATTAGCCGCACTAGAGTTGCTACTAGGTAGATGATAGTCTGTAGCTGGGTGGCAATTGATCGGTGGCTGAGCCTAGACCCGCCGGAAAGGACGTGTTATTTCTTACCTTTCTGTTACTTTTCATTTACTCTTTGTTTACTCAACCTAAACAAAAGGTAAATGAAAGGTAAATGAAACCTAAACAAAAGGTAAACTAAAGATCGAAGTTACCCACAAGCTTCCGACAAGCCACGCACAAATCTTACACAACCCACCCTTTAGCGTGCCACACCATGCTACACGATTTTATTGCCGTTTGTAAGGGTGGTTGGCTAAAAATGTAAATACTTGCTGCAGAGGGTTGTTGCCGACCTTAAACAAGGTTTAATTGTTTTCGGGAGCGGGATTTTTGCGGGGGCGGCCCTTCTTTTTGGGGGGAGTGGGGATAGCGGGAGCGGGCAAGGCATTCTTGCGTGGACGTCCGCGTTTGGGTTTGGCCGAGGCGGGTTCGGGTTCCATGGGCTTTTTCTCCTCTGGCGGAACTTCGGCATGGGCCATGTAGAAATCGCTGTCGATGTCCATCAACTCCTCATCAGTGGGTTCAATGTCGTCGTTATCCTCGTCGCTCTCTTCGTTTTCGAGGTCGTTGTCGTACTCGCCTTCGTCGTAGTCATCGTTGTCGAAGGCATCCTCCAGTTCTTTGCCAAGGCCGCTGAGGGAACTTGGCTTCTTTTTGCGGGAAGAGAGGGTGTCTTCATAGTCGCCATGACGGATGGAACGTTCGGTATGGGAATCGGTGTTCTCCTCCTTATCGAGGGCCTCGGAAAGGGGAGCAAATTCTTCGTCGGCTTTGTCGATTTGCTCGTCATAATAGTCCTTGTCGTCGTCGGCATCAGTGATGGTGGTGTCGATTTTGACATCGAACTTAATCATATACATGGTATCTTCCGTCTCCATGGGAACAACGAAAATAGTTTCGCCATTGGGTTTTTCGAAGCGTTGCAAATAGTCGGAATAGCCATCGGGATAGGCCTCTTTGAAGCGTTGCCTAAGTTCATCGGACAAGTTTTTGTAGCTGACTATCAAGTTCTTTTTATGAGTCCTACGTGGGTTCATGCAGTTTAAAATTTTGTGCAAGTATACCAACTTTATTTGAAACGGCAACTTTTTTCAAACAAAAAACTTTTCAACAACTATTTATCAACAAAATAGCGTGGATGCGCTTGCTATATCAGAAAAATTTTGTACCTTTGCAAATCTTTATTGGTGATGGTGGCAGTTGCCAAGAGTCTTGTTTGTTGTTAAATACATATTATATGTTCGCCCTATGGAAATTGAGTTGATGCTTTTGATTTTTTCAGCGCTGTTTTTTGCAAGTATTTTGGCTGAAAAAGCCGGTAGCCGTTTTGGAGTGCCGGTGTTGCTGTTGTTCCTTGGGGTGGGCATGCTTTTTGGTAGCGATGGTTTTGGCTTGGAGTTCAACAACATCAAGGTGGCGCAAGTGATTGGTACTGTGGCATTGTGCATCATCTTGTTTTCCGGTGGCATGGGTACGCGAAATGCCGAAATCAAGCCCATCCTTGGCCCCGGCATCACCCTTGCCACGGTGGGTGTGTTGCTGATGGCCGTCTCTACTGGATTTCTGTTGTATTGGCTTGGGGGTAAGAGCTTGGGATTGAATATAGTGATGTGTTTGTTGCTGGCATCTACTATGAGCAGTACCGACTCTGCCTCGGTCTTTTCGATTCTTAGGGGTCGGGGGCTCAAACTCAAACACAACCTCAGGCCTACGCTAGAATTGGAGAGCGGGGCCAATGACCCGATGGCATATGTGCTGACCTTGACTTTTATTTCCCTTTCCATGCAAGGTGGGTCGCCCAATTGGGGCAGTGCGGTGGTGATGCTAGTGGCGCAGTTGCTGATAGGCGCAGCTATGGGTTGGGTGATGGGCAAATGCTTGGTGTGGTGCATCAACCGCATCAATATGGACAACGCTGCCCTTTATCCCCAATTGGCGATGATTGGCAGTTTTTTTATCTTTGCAGTCGCATACTACCTACACGGGAATAGCTACCTAGCGGTTTATATTGCAGGCTTGGTGGTGGGCAACACTAAGTTCGTCCACAAACGCTCTACTTGCAACTATCTAGAGGGTATCACATGGCTTTTGCAGCTTACGATGTTCTTGACGTTGGGTCTGCTAGTCAACCCCTCCGAGTTGAAGACAGTGTTGGTGCCGGGCTTGGTTATTAGTTTTGTGATGGTTTTCGTTACGCGTCCTCTGGCTGTTTTTGTTTCGTTGGCGCCTTTCCGCAAATACACCTTGCGTGACCGGCTGTTTGTCTCGTGGGTAGGGTTGCGCGGGGCTGTGCCTATCATTTTTGCCATCCTTTGTAGGGCATCGGGGGTCTCACATAGCGAGGAGATATTCAATATTGTGTTTTTATGCACTTTGGTGAGCTTGGTGCTGCAGGGGACTTCTTTACCCCTTATGGCTCGGTGGTTGAAGGTGTCGGAACCTCCAGAAAAGCCCCAGCAGAACGTTTCTCAGGAATTCGACATCGATTTCCCAGAGGAAATCAAATCGGCTTCTACAGAGATTGAGGTTACTGAGCAGATGCTTCAGCGGGGGCACCGGTTGATGGATTTTAAGATGCCAGAGAAGACGCTTGTTATTATGGCCAAGCGTGGCGAGAACTATTTTGTTCCCACAGGCAAGACTGTGCTACACGTTGGGGACAGGCTGATGATACTCTCGGACAACAAAGAGGAAATGGACGATTCGTTGCGAGTACTAGGCCTCGCGCAGGAAGAGGCTCCGGAGCAGCCCAAACGCAAGTGGTGGCGTATCTTTTTTGAAGAGGATTAGTTTACGTCAACATAGAGTAGGTTTGGCTTAAATAATGTTAAGATAAATTAGGTCACGACAATATTTTCGTCGTCTTCAACCCGCAGGTTTTGCATGATAAACTCGCGGCGCTCGGAGGTGTTTTGCCCCATGTAGAAGCGCAGTACTCCGTTGGTGTCGAAGTCTTTGTGCAGGATAACGGGGTCGAGCCGCATGTCCTGATTGATAAAGCCTTTGAATTCATCGGGCGAAATCTCGCCCAGGCCTTTGAACCGAGTGATTTCGGCATTGCGGGTGTTGTTGATGGCCTCGATGCGTTCTTGGTCGCTGTAGCAGTAGGAGGTCTTTTGCTTGTTGCGGACGCGGAAAAGCGGAGTTTGCAGGATATACACATGACCTTGGCGCACCAAATCGGGGTAGAACCGCAGGAAGAAGGTGAGCAACAGTAATCGGATGTGCATGCCATCGACATCGGCATCGGTGGCTATGACCACATTGTTGTAGCGAAGGTTCTCCATGCCGTCGTCTATGTCAAGGGCATTGTGCAGAAGGTTAAGTTCTTCGTTTTTGTAAATTTCGGCTTTGCCCACCGAGACGGTGTTGAGGGGTTTGCCACGCAGGCTGAAGACGGCTTGGGTCTCCACATCGCGGCTTTTGGTGATGCTACCGCTAGCCGAGAGACCTTCGGTAATGAAAATGGTGCTTTCCAGTCGGCGAGGGTGGTTGCTGTTGTAGTGCACGTGGCAGTCGCGCAATTTGCTGTTGTTCAGGCTAGCTTTTCGAGTGCTTTCTTTGGCTAACTTCTTAATGCCGGCAATCTGTTTGCGTTCCTTTTCGTTGCGTTGGATTTTTTCTAATAGGATTTCGGCGGTTTCGGAGTGGATGTGCAGGTAGTTGTCCAGGTGGCGTTTGAGAATGTCCAGTATATAGGTCTTTAGGAAGGGGCTGTCGTTGGTGCCGTCCTGCTTGTTGGGAGCTAAATGGGTGGAGCCGAGCTTGGTCTTGGTTTGGGCCTCAAAGACGGGTTCCTGAATGCGGATGCAGAGTGCGCAAATCAGGCCTTGGCGCACGTCCTCGGGTGCGAATTCCTTTTTGTTGTAGAAATCCTTGACTACGCGGGCATAGCCTTCGCGGAAGGCACTTTGGTGGGTGCCGCCCTCGGTGGTATGCTGTCCGTTGACAAAACTGTAGTAATAGTCGCTACTTTGGCCGTTCACGTGGGTAAAGGCGGCCTCGAAGTCTTCGTCTTTGATGTGGATGATAGGGTAGAGGGGTTCGCCCTCCATATTGTGCTCTAGCAAATCCAGTAGGCCGTTTTTGGAGTAATAGCGCTTGTCGTTGTAGTAGAAGGTAAGGCCGCGATTGAGGTAGCAATAGTTCCAAACACGGCGTTCCACATATTCGTTGATGAAGTGGAAGTTGCCGAAAAGCTTGCTGTCGGGGATGAATTCCACTAGAGTGCCAGTGGTTTCGATGCCATTCTCGGGTGCATAGGCCTGGATGCCGCTGTCGCTAGTGAGACGGCCCTCGCAAAACTCGGCGTAGCGGGTCTTGCCTTCGCGAAAGGACTGCACACGGAAATAGCTAGAGAGGGCGTTGACAGCCTTGGTGCCGACCCCATTGAGGCCAACGCTTTTTTGGAAGACTTTGCTGTCGTATTTGGCACCGGTATTGAGTTTGCTGACAGCCTCCACCATCTTGCCGAGAGGGATGCCACGACCGTAGTCGCGGATGGAGACTTTGCGGTCGGCGAAGTTGAGGGACATCTCGATGCGCTTGCCAAAGCCGGAGTTGAACTCGTCAATGGCATTGTCGAGGACCTCCTTGATAAGGACATAGATGCCATCATCGTGCGAGGAGCCATCGCCCAGTTTGCCGATGTACATGCCTGGGCGCAACCGGATGTGGTCCATATCTTCGAGGTGAATGATGCTGTCGTCGCCATACTCGGCAACGTTGCTTGCAGGCAAGGAGTGGTCATCTTCCATGATGGGGTATGCTTGATTTTTTTTGGGGTGCAAAGATACATAAAAAAAATGGATTGACATGATTTATTCGGAAAATAAATTGTATCTTTGCAAAATTGAAAAATAAGGAGACCGTAC
>CAZAAK010000027.1:0-26021 GCA_964483145.1 uncultured Bacteroidaceae bacterium | reverse complement strand
TTCCGCTGATGAACGGAGATACTCTGCATTGGTGCGGATTTGGCGGGATGATGCGGCGCGCACATATCCTCTATTATGCTGGAGTTAGAAAGTATGGTGGCATCGACGTATTAGAAGATGCCTCTTGGTAGTTCCTACTAGCGACGCCTGGGCACTCGGTTGCACTACTGCTGGTTGTGGAATCCGACTGCGGTGATAGGGTCAGCAGCACAAAAAAAAGCTGTTCTCTTTGCAGAGAACAGCTTTGCTATTTTTTATTGGGCGATTAGGCCTCAGGCGGCTAGGGTTATCGCACAATCATGCGGCGGACAACACGTGTGCCGTTGCCGGAAAAGACAACATTATAGATACCGGAAGCTAGTTTGTCGGTGCGGATGCTGAAGACGATATTGCCTGCGGTGTTGAGGCTGGTAGTATGTACCATACGGCCCATATTGTCGTATATAGCCACTTGGTAGAGGCCGCCGTTGCCTAGGTTAAGGCTGATGTTTGCCTGCTCGTTGGCGGGGTTGGGGTAGAACTGGCCAAAGTTTTGGTCGGGGGTCGGCTGGTCTATACCGACAACCACTTCGGGCGTGGTGCTGGTGTCAAGTGAGGTGCGGGTAGCATCAAAGACAAAAGTAATGTCAGTTTCGGGTCTGGGCTCAGTGGAGAAATCGTAGTTGGAACTGTCGAGTGCTTCCTCCTGGCCGTTGTAGTGGAAGCTATAGTAGCCGCCTTGATGAGCAGTCATGGGTTTGGTGATTGTCTTGCCATTGTTGCTAGTAGCGCTGAGGTAGTACTCAATGGTAACCAGGGTGTCGCGCAAGGCGGTGACGGTGTCGGTGAGGCTAAGAGTATCGTAGTGGTAGTGGTAGGTATAACTGTAGGTGGTGTCGCAGCTAGGAACAGAGTCGGCAATTGTGGTGTCGATGACAATAAGGGTGTCAATGCCGGTCAGGACGCTGTCGACTTCGGTGTATTGGAGGTAGTTGGTGTCGATAACGCGTTCGTTGATGGATGCAGTGGGCAGAACCCCAGAGAATTTGTTGCCGTTGCTGGTGAGGCTGACGGCATTCCAACTGTCGCCGTCGATGCGATAAACGACCTCGGCATGGGCAATGCCGCTGCGATTGGTGATAACGGCGCTTACGGGGATGTCGTGACCACGCATGGCATTGGCAGAGCCCACGATGGATTTGTGCAGGATGCGGACGGGGTTATCTGCGGGAATTTGTTTGGTGACGCAATGGATGGCGCCGCCTGAGCCATCGAACTGGCGCACGTCGACAGGGTAGATTGTGTAGCCCGGATAGGCAGCTTTGAGTTTTTCGATGTTGGCCTGGTCCCAAGCAGCGCTGGGCTTCCCGTTGACTACAGCGGAAAAGCAAGGCTGTAGGATAAGGTCGTTGACGAAGGTGTGGTTGCTGTAGGTGCGGGTATAGGAGTTGTTGTATTCGCTTTGGCTGGAGAAGTTGCTCCCGTTGTCTTTGCTAGGGAAAGGGATGTCGGTACGGTAGTATGGGCGGTCGAAAATGCTGGTGTAGGAGCAGAGCGAGTCCATGTTGTGGGCGCCGGTGCGGTAGTCGGTCCAGGAACTGTATGCATCGGGCATGACGGAAAAAACAAAGCCGTTCTCTTCCACCATATCGGCATAGAGGTCGATGTGGCCTGTGCCACCGTCATACTTGTATGCGGGCAAGATGTGGGTGCCCCGCTGGCCGAGAAGACTGGCAAGGGCATTCTTGGTTTGGTCGTGAGAAAGGCGGTTTTTGCTGGTGTAGTGGATGGAGGATGGGTTGATGCCATCCCAAGTAATCTGGCCGTAGCTGTCGGCATTGTTGGAATAGACGGCATCGCTGGTGAAGAGGAGGCCGACGCCATCGACGAGGCAGTTGCCGCCTTCCCATTCAATGGTATTGATGTAGTTGGGGAGGCCTGTCTGACGGTAGATGAGCGAGGGTAGGGAATCGTCGAGTGCGCGGCCGGGATAATACTCGAAGTCCATCATGGCCACGCTGTCTTGGTCGCCGTGGTAGAAGCAGATGGGGCCACAGTCGCGATACCAGAATGAATTGCCAGGGCCGACGATAAACCTAACGCTGTCGTGACGGAGGTTGAGGCGTGCTAGGGTGCGGATTACCTTGGAGGAGTCTTCGGGTTGCTCCACACGTACCCAGGCCTCGGCATGGCCCTTTTGTATGCCGTCCATGAGGTAGAAGAAGACACGCCCAAACTCGCTGTTGGTGTCCATAGTGGATTTATAAGGCCCATAAATGTCCATCGAAGTCCATCCGCGGGTAGCATTGTAGCGGTAGTATTCAGCCACTCCAGAGACTACGGGGTCGGCTGAGAAATAGCCGCTGCCGAGGTTGGTGTCGGGGGAGTAGGAATAGTAGGGCGAAACGACAACGGCTTGCACCTGCTCCCATTCACCGGGGAACCAGACGCGGTCTTCGGGGAGGGCTTTGGCGTCGGCAGGCTTGGTTGTAGCCGCTTTGCCGAGGGGAATGTTGGATTTGGCAACGGATAAGGAATAGTTGCGTTGCTGTTTTAGCTGTCGCCACTGCTTGATCATCAAGCTGTCGTTGCCGGTCTGCTGTGCCATGGTGGAAAAGACCATGACAAAAGCCACAAGACTAAGAATGATTTTTTTCATTGATGTAATTGATATTACTAAATTTTTATTTTACAACAAAAGAGGTCGACATGAGGCTGGGAGCCTTGCCCGTGCCTTCATATCAACCTCTTCTGTGGCATTATGTTCTAAAATGGATTATCTTTTCTTTAGACTGAGAATTTCGCGAGCCTCGTCGCTAGTGGCCACTTCGCGGCCAAGGAGCTTGGCCATGCGCACCACTTTGTCGACCAGCTCACCGTTGCTCTTGGCCAAAACGCCGCGCTCGAGGTAGAGGTTGTCCTCGAAACCAACACGCACATTACCGCCCATAACAATGGTGGGTGCGGCCAAGGTGAAGGCATTGCGACCGATGCCAGTGGCCGTCCAAGTGCTACCTGCGGGGATATTCTTGACCAACCAGCAGAGGTTGTCGACGGTGGCAGGGGTGCAACCGGGAACCCCGAGAACGAAGTTGAACTGCATGGGGACACTGGGTACCTCGCCCTTTTTGGCCATGCGGAGGATGGTGTCGAGATGGCCCATCTCGAAGCATTCGTATTCGGGCTTGATGCCACGCTCAAGCATGCGTTTGCCAAAGGCGCGCATGGTGGGCATGGTATTGTCGAAAATTTCATCGCCAAAATTGCATGTGCCGCAATCGAGTGTGGCCATTTCGGGCAGGGGAGTGGTGTCGGTACTCTGAAGACGTTCATCTGGGGTCATGCCTACGGCACCGCCAGTGGATGGGATGAGAATGACGTTTGGGCACTCTTTGAGAATGGCCTCTTCGCACTCTTGGAATCGGTCGCGGCTTTGGGTGGGGGTGCCGTCATCGTAACGGACATGCAAGTGAACGATGGCTGCACCGGCATCAACGGCGGACTTTGCCTCGCGAACGATTTCCTCAACGGTATACGGTACGGCAGGATTCTGCTCTTTGGTAACTTCTGCGCCACATATTGCAGCGGTGATAATCAGTTTGTCCATGGTATTGTTGTAATTAAATTCTATTATCAATATTTTGAATTTGCAAAGGTACAAAAAAAAATCGTATCTTTGCAAAAAAAATGTTGGATGCTTATTCTAGGAATAGACCCAGGGACACAAATATTGGGCTACAGTTTACTCGATACAACAGAGACCCAACCTAGGCTAGTGGTGATGGATGTGCTGTATCTGCGCAAGATTTCGGACTTTCATTTGCGCATACACAAAATCTTTGAAACCACCCAGCGCATCATCGATTCCTACCATCCCGACCATTTGGCAATTGAAGCTCCCTTTGCGGGGAAAAACGTGCAGTCGATGCTGAAGTTGGGTAAGGCTCAGGGGGTGGCCATCGGCGCTGCTATGAGCCGCGATCTCTCCTATACAGAATATGAGCCCGCTGCCATCAAACAGCGTGTGACAGGCAACGGAAATGCTGCCAAAGAGCAGGTGGCAATGATGCTTCAGAGCATTTTTCGGTTTGAGGGAATACCCCATTATCTGGACGCATCGGATGCTTTGGCGGTGGCCTATACCTGCCATCTCGAGCAGACCGACCCTTTGGGCAATTTGCGGCAGCAACTCAAACCCAAACGCGCCACCAAAAGCCGGAAAGCACTTTGGGGTGACTTTGTAAAACAGAATCCAAATCTTGTACGAGAGGATTGAATACCAGCTTTGTACGGAGGTAAAGACATATGAAAAAAACACTCACCAACAACAGACATGCAATCGGTGCAACTGTGTGCAGACTATTTTTGACCATTGCCTTGGCCATTACCCTTGCGGGATGCCGGCAGCAAGGTCGTAGCAAACTCTATAACCCATCGGTGGTGAACTTTCGAGTCGGCTACAATAGCTTTCTGGATGGTCGGCTTTATCCATCGCTTTTGATGGGTTCGGACCAGCTGAACAATCCTAGCTATGCATCTAACGACACCAATGCCCTCTTCGCTATTTCGGTCACTGCCCCAGCTAGCAACGCTGTTTTGCGCGTCTCCATCGACTCGACTAGCCTCAATTATGTTACCATTATTCAGGAGGTGATGCCGGTGAAGGGGAAGAGCTATACCTTCTACCCGATGGTAAAATGGAAGTACGACAAACTCTACCGCACACGTCAACAGGGCAATATCGACTTTACCTTCACTTGTTTTGTTAACGATGAAGAGGTGGATGTAAAGAACATTCGCCTCAACTACCGCTCTGCTAACGAGTGCCTGCTTAGTGTGCGCGACAAGAACGGACACAACCACGATTTCCGTTGGATGTTTGCGGCCTACGTCAACGAAGAGCACCCGTATATAGATAGCATCCTTAGCACCATTTTGCAGCAGGGGGTTGTCTCCGCTATCACGGGCTATCAGAAAAACAATGCCACGGTGATATCGCAGGTGGAAGCGATATGGTATTACGCGCTTGAACATGGTATTTCCTATTCCTCCATTTCCTGCACATCCAACCCCTCTACCACCACCAATGTGCAGCATATCCGCTTTTTCGATGAGGTCTACAATTCCCGTCAGGCCAACTGTATTGATGCGTGTGTTTTTTTTGCCTCCATTATGCGCAAGATTGGGCTGAAGCCCATAATCTTTGTGGAGCCTTGCCACGCCTATTTGGGTTATTATACCGACAAAAATCGGCGGCAACTCAAACTGCTTGAGACCACCATTACATCTTGGGTTGATTTTCCCGCACTGACCAAAAACTATAACGAAATCGTAGCCTCCAATCCCGATGTCACTGGCCGAGAACGAATCTCCGAGGCGATGAACGAGAAGTATTGCCGCTACCTTACCGATGCCCAAAAGAACCGATGGGAGGACGGCTCGATGACCTTCGACCAATTCAAGCGTGCCGTAGCCCATCACCTCTTTCTCAGAGCTACTGAATACGACTTGGAAACTTACACCAATAACAAAGCTAACTTTGCAAACCCCAACAATATGCAGTATCAGCTACTTGATATTGAGGCTTTACGCAAGGTTGTGCGCCCCATCAGCGGGGATCTCTGAGAGTCGGGTGTCGAATAGAGCGCGGCTCAGGGTTGCGGCAAAACTAATCGGTGTATGAGCCCTTGAATGCTTCAGTTTAGTAGGTGCAGATTTGTTAGTGCGTCTGTAGTCCCTCCGATAGACCTGTGCTATTGAGTGCATTTGTTGCTACCCCTTGATGAGTCAAATACAAAAAGCAGGAAGCAATTACCTTTTGTAGGTTGGCATCTGCTTCCTGCTCAATAACGGAGCTGGGGTTGGTTACAGAAGGATGACGAGCAACTGCCCAGCGAGGATGCGCAGGAACATGGTAAGGGGGTAGACAGTGGTGTAGGCAACGGAACTTTCGTTGTTGGGGCAGAGAGTGTTACTGAACGCCAAGGCAGGAGGGTCGGTATGGGAACCAGCAATGAGGCCGGCTACTGAATAGATGCTTAAATGACAGAAGTAACGGGCAATGAGACCAACAACAAAACAGGGCACGATGGTGATGATGAAGCCGTAGACAACCCACATGTAACCACCGTTGGCAATGGTTTGTATGAACCCGTCGCCAGCGCCCAAACCCACAGTGGCCATAAAGAGGCTGATGCCCAACTCCCTAAGCATGAGGTTGGCGGACTTGGTGGTGTGTGTAGGGAAACGCAGGTCGGGACCGATGGAGGAAATGATAATGGAGACAATCAGTGGGCCGCCAGCCAAGCCGAGACGGACGGCAACGGGGATGCCGGGGAAGTAGATGGGAACCATGCCGAGGATAACACCGAGGGCAATGCCAATAAAAATATAGAAAAGGTGCGGCTTGTTGTCGCGTTCGTTCAAACGGTTTTGGGCAGCGATACGGGCGGCACGGCTCTTCTTGGCTTCGACTTTTTCTTTATCCCGCTGGGCCTTCTTCTCATCGTGGGTCTGCACTTTGGAGGCTACCCAATAGAAAAGCTCCAAGCCGTTGAAGCGGGCATTCTGATGGAAGATGGCGTCCTCGTCCTTGCCTTGCTTGAGGAAAATGGAACGCATGACCACAATGCTTAGAATAATGCCCACTACGCCAAGCGGATAGGAAACGGCATAGCCCTGAGCAAAGAGGGGACTGTGGACGCCTCCATTGAGGTCGGCAAAGGTCTGTTGGGCCGCACCTAAACCTGGGGTATTGGTAACGGCACCGTAGAGCGCACCAACCATGGCCTCGGCAGGTTCGCCGGAGAGTTTGATGAACAGCACCGTTAGCAGACAACCGAGCAGAATGACCAAAATGGCCAGTCCGTTCAGCATAATGCCGCCGGATTTGAGCGAACGGAAGAAGCCAGGACCTACCTCAAGACCAATAGAATAGATAAAAAGGATAAGGCCGAACTCCTTTGCAAAATGGGAAACACTGGGGTCAATGTTAATGCCAAGCTGGCCGAGGAGAATACCCACGAAGAGAATCCAAGTGACCCCTAAGGAGATACCGCGAAAGCGGATGAGTTGAAGCGCCATACCCGCCGCTATGACAAGGGAGAGTATCAGCACAGAGTTGGCAACGGTAGGTTGCGTGAATAAATCAGTAAACCAATTCATCTTTTTTTGAGTTGCATTATGTATTTCTAAACCATAAAATGAAACTCGGAGGATAATGTACAGCTGTGACGTATAATACGTTAGAAGGCTCGACCGCGTTTCTATTACGGCTGCAAAGATACGAAAGGTTTTTTGATTGCTTAGAGAAATGTTCAGGAGAACTTTTGACATATCCGATAATATTGTTATCTTTGCAAACTCAAAACCGATAGACATGGATATGAATCCACAGGTGGAACTGGCTGAAAAATATGTGATGGAGACCGGAAGGTCCATTTTCCTGACTGGTAAGGCGGGGACGGGCAAGACCACTTTCCTGCACCATATACGTGAGTGTTGCACCAAGCGCAATGTTGTGCTTGCCCCCACAGGTGTGGCGGCTGTGAACGCTGGTGAGGTGACCATCCACAGCTTTTTTCAGTTGCCCTTCTGCCCCTACCTGCCCGATGTGCCAGAATTGGTGACGGAATACCAGGTGGCCGGCTGGAATAAAAATCTCCGCAAGTCGAAGCTGGACATCATCCGAACTCTAGAGTTGTTGATAATAGACGAAATTAGCATGGTGCGTGCTGACTTGATGGATGCCATGGATGCAGCACTGAGGCACTATCGGCGCAACAGCCAGCCTTTCGGTGGGGTGCAACTGCTACTGATTGGCGATGTGCAACAGCTAGCCCCCGTGGTTACCGATGGGGAAAGACCTTATATGGACCGGGTCTATCCTTCGCCATTTTTCTTCCACAGCAAAGCGCTCCAAAGAGTCAACTACATCACCATTCAGTTGACTACTGTCTACCGGCAGCAGGACCCGGCATTCGTTCGTCTACTCAACAATATTCGCGACAACCACTTCGACAAGGAAACTCTCAATGCGCTGAATTCCCGCGTGGCGTCGATCCAAACTCCGGCTGTCAAGAGGTCGGCAACGGAGCAAGAGCCCATTATGCTCACCACTCACAATTATCAAGCCGACAAGGTCAACTGTCAACGCATGGAGGGGTTGAAAACCAAACCTTTTACGCTGCAAGCGCAGGTGGAAGGCAATTTTCCCGAATCCTCTTGGCCTACCGACAAGGAATTGGTCCTCAAGCCTGGGGCGCAGGTGATGTTCATAAAAAACGACAGTAGCGGCTGTCACCGCTACTATAACGGCAAAATCGCTACCGTGGAAAGTGTGCATAACGAGTCTGCCGCAAATGGCGAGGCTGAATGTGTGGTGACAGTGGTGGACGAAGAGGGTGACACCATTCGCGTGATGCCCGAGCGTTGGGAAAACATCAAATACGAGATTGATCCAAAGGATAACCAAATCAAGCAGATAGTTGACGGTACATTTACGCAATATTCTCTGAAGACGGCCTGGGCTATCACCATACATAAGGCACAGGGCTTGACTTTCGACCGAGTGCAGGTGGATGCCGCTGCCGCCTTTGCTTATGGACAGGTCTATGTGGCGTTGAGCCGTTGCCGCAGTTTGGATGGGTTGACTTTACTTTCTCCCATTACGGAGCACAACTCCTTTGGCAGCAGAGATATCGACCGCTTCAACGCCACCCTTACTCCTAGGGCAGAGGCATTGGCAATGCTAGATGGTTGCAGGGTAGCGTACTACTATGATAAACTCTTCGAACTTTTTAGCTTTGATGCTCTACAGCGCGATTTGGAGCAGACGGAACGGCTCTTTCAAGAACATCTGTGCACGACCTATCCTGAGCAGAGTAGTACCTTGATGCACCTGTCGGAGGTGATGTTGTCGCAGGTGTCGGATGTGGCGGGGAGGTTTCGCATACAACTCTCTGGCATTGGGCAGATGCCCATGGAACAAGCCCGGTCACTGTTGACGGAGCGCATTGCCAAGGCGGTGAGGTATTTCCTCCCACAATTGCAGCAGATAGATGCCAAGGTGCATCCTATGTTTGGAGTGAGCGTGGACAACAAAGATGTGGCCAAACGACTGAATGAATTGGCCGAGAATTACAATAACTCGATGGGGTTAAAGGTGACGCTACTGCAATTAGTTCAAAAAGAGGGTTTTGATATTAAAAAATACCAAAAGGCAAAGGTTGATTTCGCTTTGCAGAAGCCGGCCCGTGCACAAGTGAAGAAGGATGAGGATGTCTACGGAAATGCGCGCAATTCCAAACTTGTCAAGCGCCTTACCAAGTGGCGTACTGCCAAGGCCAAGGAGGAGAATTTGCCGGCCTATACTATCATTCAGCAGAAGAGCCTGCTTGCTATTGCCGACAAATTGCCGTGCGATAGCAAGGCACTGAAAAATATTCCTGGGCTAGGCTCTGTCAAAGTGGCCAAATACGGTGCGGAGATTGTGCAGATAGTGGAGGACTATATCGAGGAGCAGTCGAGCGTGAAAGATCCAAACTGGCAAAAGGCTGCACGTCTTTTTGCCGAGGGCAAGACTCTGGAGGATGTGGCGGGAACCCTGTTGCGGGCAGTGAGCACGGTGGAGGGATATATCTACACCGCTGTGGAGAAAGGGGCATTGGACGCCGATTTGGTGTTTCCGGACGCGGACTGCGATGAAATCATCGACTATTTGTTGGAGCATCGCGACGTGACAACCCTCAAGGATGTCTATAACCATTTCGAAGGAAAGTACAGCTATCTGCAACTACGGGTGGCGCGGTTTTTGGCGCACGATTTGTAGTTTCTTGCGCTGTTTCTAGATATCTTCAACGGCACGTTCGAGGAAGAGGTTGAGCGGTATGCTAGCCTTCCATACATTGAGCACTTGGCCGAAAAGTTTGTCGCTGAGTATATACTTTTCGGGCATGGCGTACATGGTGGTGTAGTCGGTCCACTTCAGCAGGTCCACGTCGGGCCAATCGGCGGAGTAGCCTTTTGGGGGACGGGAGAGTTTCTTGCGGGCGAAGAACGTGTTTCCGAAATATTTTTTGTAGCTTGGTTCGGCCATAATAGCCTTGAACTGGTCAGTGCAGTAGAAAATTTCCTGCCGGATGGCGGCCAGTTGCTTTGCTGAGGGCATGAAGAATCCTCCGCCGAGGGAGCATCCGCTTTGCAGGCCGTAGTCGGAGCAGCCTAATTGCAGGTAGTAACCTGGCGAGCATTGTGTGCGGTCGCCGCCGGAATAGAGGAAGCAAGCTATATGGGTTTTGTAGGGCCGTTTATCGGCAGAGAATCGCAAGTCGCGGTAGATGCGGTAGATGCACTGTTTGGCCTGAAGGTTTTTCAGCCCAGGGTCGAGTGGGGTGATGTCATTGATGAGGGCTTGGGTGAAGTCGGTGAAGTCGGCCAAAATGGCTTCCCACCGTGCTTTGTTGGCGCTGAACCAATCGCGGTTGTTGTTATTGTTGAGTTCGCCAAAAAACGTTAGGGTATCGGGGTTGATTCTCATTTTTATGTAAAATGCCTTTTGAAAATGCAAAATTACAATTTTTTTTTGTACTTTTGCACCCTCAATTCAAAAAAAAATACAACAAAATATCACCATTATGACAGATAAAATTAAAACACTCAGAGACAGTGCAGCAATGCGCTGGATTGCTCTGCTCCTTTTGGCTTTGGCCATGTTCTGTTCCTACATCTTTATGGACATTTTGTCTCCTATCAAGGATTTGATGATGTCGGAGCGTGGTTGGGATTCCACTGCTTTCGGCACTATGCAGGGGTCGGAGGTATTTCTCAATGTCTTTGTGTTCTTTCTCATCTTTGCCGGCATCATCCTCGACAAGATGGGTGTTCGTTTCACTGCGGTGCTTTCGGGTGCTGTAATGTTGATTGGTGGCATTATCAAATACTATGCTGTCAGCGAGAGTTTCATGGGCAGTAGCCTTGAGGCCTGGTTTACCAATCATCTTAACTACATTCCTTTGTTTGAGGAAATTGGTGTAGCTCCGTTCTACCGCGGTATGCCGGCCTCGGCTAAGCTTGCGGCTTGCGGTTTTATGATTTTCGGTTGCGGTTGCGAAATGGCTGGCATTACCGTTAGCCGTGGTATAGTCAAGTGGTTCAAGGGCCGTGAGACGGCATTGGCTATGGGCTCAGAGATGGCTCTTGCCCGTTTAGGTGTTGCTACCTGCATGATTTTCTCTCCCTATTTTGCCAAGCTCGGTGGTAGCATCGATGTCAGCCGCTCGGTTGCCTTTGGTGTTGTGCTTCTCTGCATTGCCCTCATGATGTTTATAGTTTACTTCTTTATGGACAAGAAGCTTGATGCGCAAACCGGTGAGGCCGAAGAAAAGGACGATCCTTTCAAGATCAAAGATATCGGAAAGATTGTTTCCAGCCTAGGCTTTTGGTTGGTGGCTCTGCTGTGCGTACTTTATTATAGTGCTATCTTCCCCTTCCAAAAATATGCTGTTAATATGCTCCAATGTAACCTTACCCTCAATCCTGCTGACCCCAACAGTTTTTGGGGAGGCGACTCGGTAACCATTGTTCAGTACATCATCATGCTTGTTGTTGCTGTTTGTGCTTTTGCTAGCAACTTCTCCAAGCAAAAAACACTTAAAGTCTCCCTTATGGGCCTTGCTGTTGCTGCGTTAGTGGTTTACTGCTACATGGGTTATATGCGCGGCACTGCCGAAACCATTTTTGCAGTCTTCCCGTTGTTGGCAGTGGCCATCACCCCCATTTTGGGCAACTATGTCGACCACAAGGGCAAGGCTGCGTCCATGCTTCTTATCGGTTCTATCCTGCTGGTTGCTTGCCACCTCACTTTTGCCTTCATCTTGCCTCAATTCAAGGGCTCTGCTATTGGTGGCGTTATTGTGGCTTATGTAACTATCCTTGTTTTGGGAGCTTCCTTCTCGTTAGTGCCTGCAGCTTTGTGGCCCTCCGTTCCCAAATTGGTGGACGAGAAGATTATCGGTTCGGCATATGCCCTGATTTTCTGGATTCAGAACATCGGTCTTTGGCTCTTCCCGTTGCTTATTGGCAAGGTACTTGATGGCACCAACCCCGACCTTGTAGCACAAGTCAATGCCGTCAAGGAGCAGACTCAGGCTGCCGTTGATGCCGGCACCATGACTGTCTCCGAGGCCCAGCAACAGGTGGTTGCCGTCAGCGAGCAGGTAGCTGTGTCCTACGACTACACTTGGCCTTTGGTGATGCTTGCCTGCCTTGGCGCTGCCGCTTTGCTCATCGGTCTTTATCTTAAAGTAGTCGACCGTAAGAAGCATCTCGGTCTTGAGGAACCCAGCATTAAGGATGCCTAATTACGGGCTTTCGTGAAAAACAAAAGCTTCCGCCACACGGTGGCGGGAGCTTTTGTGTAAGTGCACTTCGGGCTGGCAACACGTTTTAGGTGGCGTTGGAGAGTCTTTTGGCAATGCCTTGATAACAGATTGTTGACAGAAAAATTCACTTTTTCCCCTCTGGGGTATAGCAGATCAGATAAGGATGCGATGCGGACTTCCTTGGGCTATGCATGGCCATAGTTTGCTGCGACACAGTTAGAGTGCACTTTCGATATTCACCACAACGGCCCTTCCTTCGGCTATGCAAAACTTGACTTCGTAGCCGGAAAACTTCATGCCATAGATGCGTTGTGGGTCGTGCTGGTATTGTGGATGAGGGTCGTGGGCGAGGATATCAAGTAGGGGTTGGCGAAGCGTTTGAGGAACTTTTGCAAGGAGTGCCTCATTGCATTTTACCTCAAGGAGTGCCTCGGCAGGGCTCGGGGCAAAACCACTATGGGCTTCGGGGTGGCTGTCGGTGTAGGGCAGGTATGGCTTGATGTCGTAAATGGGTGTTCCGTCCATTAGGTCGGCACCACTGATGTAAAGCACAGGGCCCAACATGGGGTCGTGTTCGATGCGATTGAGTTTAACAGAAGAAAGCCCTATGGCGTTGGGCCGGAAAGGACTACGTGAGGCAAATACCCCCACGCGTTCGTTGCCGCCTAGTCGGGGCGGACGCACGGTGGGAGACCATCCCTCGCGCACCGCTTTGCTGAATTGCCATATCACCCAAATATAGTCAAAGCCACTGAGCTCTCGCACGGCTTCAGTCACGCGGTATTCGGGCTCAAAAACAATCCTACCCGGGGTTTGCACAATCCCGGCCTGACGGGGTATCCCGAATTTTGTGGGGAAGCAGGTCTGGATATGAGCAATGGTTTTCAGTAGCATCTCTTCTGACATCGCCTTACAATCTTTGTTGCAAACCAAATAGCCGTTTTCAGAACCTTAGATATGGAGCGAGCCAATACATCAAACTTGCGCTGAGTATACCAAAGCCCGCCCCAGCCAAGACATCGGAGGTCCAATGTCGGTTGTTATATACGCGCATGCACCCTATACCAATGGCAACGGCATAGCCTGCAATGGCGATGCTAGGGTAAGCCTGACTATACTCGCGCCGGAGTATTTCTGCCCCCATAAAGGCGGTGATGGTATGACCGGAGGGAAAACTATTGTAGACGTTGCCGTAGGGACGCTCTTTTTTGAAGATGTTCTTCAGCCCATTGCTGAAAACGGTTGCCAAAATGACTGAGCCACCTGTCAGGCTGGCTATGTCGCGCCAATCGTGTTTGCTTTTTACGCCACAGAGTTTCAGCACAGGCAGGGCAACCAAGGGGGCATATTGGGCGTAGTTGTCCACGGTGCACTGCTGGTGCCCGTCCTTTTGCGACCATTGTTGGATGGAAATGTCGATGTGGTTATGCAAGAAATCCGTCCCCGTTACGAGTGAACCAGCGGTGACAAGCGCCATAGGCGCTACAGCGCCTTTGAGTTCGAAAGAGTGACCATATCCGCAAGTGAGGGAGTCGCTTCGCTGAGCGTAGGCGGTTGCGGTGAACATTGCTGTGATGACAATAAGTAGGGCTCTCTTCATATGGCGTTATTGGTTGGAACTAGGTTGTCGACTTTTAGCGCGCCTTTGTGAAGGTAGGGCACAACAGGGCAGGTATCCTGTTGAAAGGCAAAGGCAATGTCGCGATTAGCCCTTTCGCCAAAGCCATGTAGGCGTTTGGCATGGCTGGCATGTTGCAGGCAATAGGTGTAAGGGTCGTTTTGGCATAGTCGCCAAAGGTCCGTGGCCATCTGCACCGAGTCGTGGTTGGATCTGTATTTGTCGCTTTCAAGAAGCCGTTGGCAGAGGGCTCCGGCAAAGAGCGTATCCTCGAGGCTGAAGTCGTTCTTCCAGCCACTGCACAGAATAACCAGATCTCGCGATTCCAGCAACAGTCTATCCGTCAACGAACTGATATTAGCAAAGCAACCTACCAAAGTGCTCTCGGCATCGCTTCCGCGGAGGATGCACACGGTGCCGTTGGTGGTGCTGTAGGCTATACGCTGACCCCGAAGGTCCATCTCGAGATACTCGGTGGGCGAATTGCCGCACTCGGCATTGTCCACTTTCTTGCCGCCACGCTCTGCAGCCCGCAGGTAACCCTGCTGACGGTAGGGCTCAAGCCCTTCCAAAGTGTCTAGGGGAACAATCTCTTCGGCACCGGCAGTAAAAGCAGCGCAAATGGCCGTGGTGGCGCGCAGTATGTCAACAGCTACCGTGGTGTGGTTCTGTTTGATGCTACGCCATTCGTAAAGGGCAGGGGTGAGGGCCAGTTCAATCTGTGAAACATTCATTGCCAAAAGCGTCTTCGTTATACTTCTCTCTCTCAATACTTCCATTAGGGTTCATCAGAAAGCTGTAGAAGTTGGGGTTGGCTGCAGCGTACTGGTCCTGTTTGAACATCCAGCGGCTAGCACTGGTGGGCATATTGCGAAGTGCAAAGTCGCTCATGCCCTGTAGCAGTAGGCAACGGTGCGCCAACCGAGGCTCTAGTCCAGTAGCTTGGATAAATTTGAAATCAGCGGCCAACTCGATGGGTTCGCCCTTGTCGTCCACAGGCTGCAACTTGTCGCCGCGCACCCAGGTGTGCATCAACTCCAAACCCGATTTGACCGAACGTAGCGTGTATTCGGCGAAGACCACCACTTCGTTGACTTCCGGCTCTGCCCATTTGTGCAGAGCTACTAGCAGAACGGCATCGACGCCATACAGGCTGCCTAGGTCGGCAATGTCGCCTAACATCAACTCGCGGTAGCTCTTGCCGTATTTTTTCAAAATAGTGTTACTAGCCAGGGGTGGAATGGCATAATAGCCCTGGCTTACCAACGGCTCGATGCAACTTTGCTGTAGAAAGGTAGCAGCCATATCCAACTCTTGGTTGAGTACACGGTCTTGGGTGCTTTTTTCTTTGGTCCGTTTGGTATTGTCTTGGGCAGGGACAACTAAGATGGTAAATGGTTGCTCCTTGTAGATGTTCTCGTATGTGGTTACCTTCTTCTCACTCTTGCAGGACACTGTCAGCAAAAGGCCGAGGAGGGTAATAAAAATTGCTGTGCGTTTCATGATGTGGGGTTGTGTTGAGGTATCCCGTTTTTTTACTTGTTACTCTCGTCTGTAGTCTGTTCTTTG
Source organism: uncultured Bacteroidaceae bacterium (assembly GCA_964483145.1). Taxonomy (GTDB): domain Bacteria; phylum Bacteroidota; class Bacteroidia; order Bacteroidales; family P3; genus Colimorpha. The sequence continues at coordinate 10,475 of CAZAAK010000027.1, read as the reverse complement.
GCGGCTTTTTTAAGGGCTTTTTGCTCGGCCTTTCTAGCCTTCTCTTTTGCTTTTTGCTCGGCTTTTTTAGCCTTGGCGCGTTCCTTTTCGGCAGCCTTTTTGGCCTGGGCCTTTTCGCGCTTTTCCTTTTCTTTGGTCCTAATCTGGGCTTTGCGCTCGGCCTGTTTGGCTTTGGCGCGTTCTTGTCGGGCTTTCTTTACGGCAGCGGTTTTGGCTTCCTTTTCTTCCGCTTGCTGCTGTTTCAGCATCTTCTGATATTCAGGGTCGGCTTCCAGTTCCTGCTGTGCGGCTAGCTCCTCCGCAGTGTACTCCACTCTAATGGAGTCAAGGAACTTGATGTCGGTTCGCGTGGTGTCGAAGTGGTTGTCGGTGTAGAAATCAGGAGTATAGGTGCGTTTGAGGAAGTCTGTATACTGTGAGCTGTTGGGGAAAAGCGCCTTCTCGTTATTGAACATTACATTGGCCCGTTCCAACTGACCAAGCTTGGCCAGCGCCACGCCATAGTCGGCATACTGCCCAGGGTGGACAACCCCGTTTTTGAGGTTGAGGTTGATGGCTTCGGCATAGCTCTTTGCCAATGTTAGCAACTTTGCGTCGGTAGGCTTGTGCTGGTATTGCAGCAGAGGAGCAGGGTTGTTCACAAGTGTGCCTTCATTGTAACAGGCCGTAACTAGCAGTGCGGCAGTCGCCAGCCATAGTGCGTTTTTCTTTATCGGCATTGCGTTGTTGTTGTTTTTCAATCAAAAAAACGGCAGCCTCATAAGCCGGGTTCTGTCCTGTCGCGAGCGACAGCCTCTATCATCAATCTACTGCCGACGTCACCGCCGGCCTCTATCAACCTACCCCCCGACAACGGGCGAGCCTGCCCTTCACTGCCGGTATATTTGGTCTTTCAACCCATAAGGTTTGCCATCGAGCGACATCGCTGCCGCCGGTCGTGGGCTCTTACCCCGCGCTTGCACCCTTACCCGAAGGCGGTTTCTCTTTCTGTGGCACTTGCTGTCAACTGGGTGCTTTCCTCCCAGATGCCTTCCCGTTAGGAAGTATGGTGGCTCGAGTTGCCCGGACTTTCCTCCCGCAACGCCCCAAGAAGCATTGCCGGCGATAGAGTCAGCTGCCGTTGTTTCGGACTGCAAAGGTACAAAAAAAAATGCACATCGCGACAATATATTTCCAACTACTTGCCGTCAGTGGCTCCATCGGCTGTTATAACATGCTGAAAATAACCGTACATAAAAATTTCAACGGATAAACTATCCATCTCTGTGGCCAAAATGTTCAGGGAAAAACATGTTCGGATTGAGGATGCTAAAGAACAAAAAAAGGTCTTAGGAAAGTTGTCAAATGAGGCGACTTTTTTCGGGTAGGGCTCATAAATGTCTTTGTTTAATATAAACCACTCTGAATAAGGTAGAAAAACTTTTCGGCAACAATCTTTTCCCGTTTTTTGCAGCAAAACAGAAGATTGGGTGTCTAACGTGCGGATGAAGACAAAGACAGAGTGGGAATACATAGTGGCAGGTTGCCAAAAGAATCAGCCACTGGCTCAGAAGATGCTCTACGATAGTTTGGCGCCGATGATGTTGGGCGTTTGCATGCGATATACCCATTCGCGCGATGAGGCTCAGGACTTGCTACATGATGGCTTTATCAAGGCTTTTGAACGTATCGGCAATCTGCGCGATGCCAATGCCGTGGAATCGTGGCTTTATAGAATTATGGTGAATGTGTCCATCAATTACGTTACCCGCAACTGTCAGCTCCGCTATACCGATCCATCAGTCCTTGAGGCACAAAATAGTGGTGAGGAGCTTGATGGAGATGAACTTTGGGCGGACGACAAAAGGTTTGCGATGGATCAGATTGTCCAAGCCATCCAAGACCTGCCCGAGCAGTACCGTTTGGTGTTCAACATGCGTCAGGTGGAGGAGATGGAGTATTCGGAGATTGCCAAACAATTGGGGCAGCAGGAGTCTTCCGTTCGCAGTTCCGTTTGTAGAGCCCGTCAGATGTTAAGAAAGAAATTACTGAATCTAAAGTCAAAGTAAGGTATGAATAACAATAAATTGAAGAATTATAGCACGCAGCCCGATGCTGAGGTGTGGGAGAAAATCCGTAAGACTTTGCGTCGTCAAGAGTTCCACCGTCAGGCAGTTGGTGGGGTTATTGGAGCAGCGATTGCCGTGGCGGCCATCGTGGTGGTGACAGTGTGGCCTGATGGTGGTAGTGTGGTTACTTCGGAGCCCCAAAAGACCTTGACCGCGCAGGTGGCAGACAGCACCACGCAGGTTTCGCCTACCGATGGGAGGCTTGTTGATGAGCCTGTAAGCGAGCAGACACATAGGTCCGTGGCGGTGCAGACTAGCTCTAGTACGGTGCAGGCTGAATTGGTAGAGGTCGAGCAGCAGACTCCCGCTGTGGCGCTACCGACGGATTTGGTATCTGCCAATCCACAGCAGGGAGTCGCCGTTCCGAAGAGTGTTCCTGTGACGGATGCGCGTCCGTCCGTCTGTTCAGAACCAGACCCTGTGGCGGAGACTTTACCAGCAGCAGAATTGGCAGAAGCCGAGAAAACAGAAGCCGTGGGCAATCCCATTACCAAGGCCGTGAAGAACGCCGGTGGTGCGAATGAAGATACCATCTTGTGGGTACCCAATGCTTTCGCTCCAAATTCCGACAATCCCGACATTACCACATTTCGTGCCCGTCTGAACAAGTCTGATGCTAGTGTTGTTAACTACCGCATTGGCATTTTCAACCGTCAGGGTCATCAGGTGTTCCACAGCACCGACATCAACCAAGCTTGGGATGGCACATACAAAGGTCGTGCCTTGCCGCAAGGTGGGTATGTATATGTGATTCGTTATGTTGATAAGGACGGACTCACCCACCAACGCAAAGGCACTGTGGCACTAATCCGCTAACCGCGCAAACCTAAGTCCGACGCGCATCGTTTTCGGGCGGAATGTGATTTTTCTCAAGTAAGTCTGCGCTGTAGGCTACAGCGAACGCAACCAAGCAATTTCCTCGGGCCAAAGCGTGGGGTCGGGAGTTTCGAGGATGATGGGCATATCGTCGAATCGGGGGTCGTGCATAAAGTGCTGGAAGAATTCCTTGCCGATAAATCCATTGCCAAGGGTCTCGTGCCGATCGACGTGGCTGCCGCAACCTTTCTTACTGTCGTTGAGGTGGATGGCGCGGAGATATTCAAAACCTATTTCCTGTTCAAACTCATCAAAACTAAATTGGTAGCCCATTTCGGTGCTTAGGTCGTAGCCAGCGGCAAAGGCGTGGCATGTGTCGATGCAGACCCCCACGCGGCTCTTGTCGTCAACTCCGCTGATAATGCGGGCTATCTGGCTGAATTTATACCCTAAGTTACTGCCCTGTCCTGCAGTGTTTTCTATAACAGCAGTGACGCCCTCGGTACGGTTGAGGGCAAGGTTGATTTCTTGTGCAATTTGGTCGAGGCATTGCTCTTCGCTGATTTTGTTGAGGTGGGCCCCTGGGTGGAAGTTGAGCAAGGGAAGCCCCAACTGCTGGCAACGGGTCATCTCGTCTGTAAAGGCATTGCGCGACTTGTGCAGGTTCTCCGCTTCGGGATTGCCTAGGTTGATCAAGTAGCTGTCGTGTGGCAAGATATGCTGTGGCAGAAAGCCCCGCTGCGCAATGAGTTGCCGAAAAGTGTGGATCTCATCGACAGAGAGGGGTTTGCTGACCCAAGAACGCTGGTTACGGGTAAAGAGGGCAAAGGCATTGGCACCAATAGCCTGAGCATTCAGAACGGCGTTGCCTATGCCACCGCTAGCGCTGACATGGGCTCCGATGTATTTTGTCATAGTGTGGTAGGGGTGTTTTTTTGTTCGTTGATAAACAACAAGGCGAGCCATCCTTGGGCCCGCCTTGCTACACCTGGTTGCTACATCAGAAAGTTGATATCATCATCAGGTCCATATTCTTTTGTATTGGCCATGTTGGTCTTGAATACCTTCATTTTGTTGGGTTTGCCAATAAGGGAGAGATTGCCGTCCTCAAGCAATAGGGCAGTGGCTTCGCGGATGGCGGCAACGGTAGCGTAGGGGTTGACCATGATGTACTCTTTCAGGCGGTCGTCGCGGGTCTCGCCGCCATGCTTGGGGTCGAAGAAATCGGTGTAGTGCGGATTGATTTGGAAGGGAACGAGACCCATACAGTCGAAACTGGAGGGCTCGACGATGGGCATGTCGTTTGTGGTGCAGAGTGTGGGCCCGGCTACATTGCTACCGGCGCTCCAGCCCATGTAGGGCATGCCGCTTTTAGCTCGGCGGCTGATGGCTTGCATCAGACCTAGCCGATGCAGTTCCTTGACCAAATGGAAAGTATTGCCACCACCTACGGCAACGCATTCGGCCTCATAGACGGCCTTGACGGGGTCGGCATAGCGGTGTGTGCTGGTGAGTTTAACACCGAATTCGGCATAGACTTTCTTTACCTTGGTCTCATAAGCCTCGTAGGAGGCGCGAAGTCCACCCTCAGCCAAGCTGACGCCTGCGTAGGGAACAAAAAGCACCTTTTTGACATTGTGGCGTTTGCAAAAGTCGGCAATCATATCTTTGCACCACCCAAGATAGGCTTCGCCGCGCATGGTGGAATTGCTAATAAGAAGGAGGTTCTGTTTCATATTGATGAATTTCTGGTAATCGAAGTGAAGTTATGAATGATGAAATCGTTTCTTAGTGTGGGGGAGGAAGGCGTCTTCTAGAAATTAGAAGTCGAGTTGAGCGTAGGTGGCGTTTTTTTCGATAAACTCGCGGCGTGGGGGCACGTCATCGCCCATGAGCATGCTAAATACGCGGTCGGCGGAGGCGGCATTTTCGATGGTAACTTGGCGAAGCTGACGGTTGTTGGGGTCCATGGTGGTCTCCCACAATTGCTCTGGGTTCATTTCGCCCAAACCTTTGTATCGCTGGACGTGCACTCCCTTGTCCCCAACAGCCTCCAAGGCGCGGTCGCGCTCTTCCTCGCTCCAGCAATAGAAACTCTTGTCACCCTTCTTCACAAGGTAGAGTGGGGGAGTGGCTAGATAAACGTAACCGTTTTCGATAAGTTCGGGCATGTACCGGAAGAAGAAGGTGAGCATTAGGGTGTCGATGTGGGCGCCGTCAACATCAGCATCGGTCATGATGATGACTTTGTGGTAACGCAGTTTTTCAAGGTTGAGGGCCTGGCTGTCTTCGGGTGTGCCAATGGTGACACCGAGGGCAGTATAGATGTTCTTGATTTCTTCGCTCTCAAAAGCGCGGTGGCGCATGGCTTTCTCCACATTAAGAATCTTGCCGCGCAGTGGCAGGATGGCTTGGTAACGGCGGTCGCGCCCCTGCTTGGCGGACCCGCCTGCCGAGTCGCCCTCAACAAAATAAATTTCGCACATGCTGGGGTCGCCGTCCTGGCAGTCGGCCAACTTGCCGGGGAGCCCAGCGCTACTGAAGACGTTACCGCGTTGCACCATCTCGCGCGCCTTGCGTGCGGCCTGACGGGCTCGGGCAGCAAGGATGACTTTTTCCACAATAATTCTAGCCTCGTTGGGGTGCTCCTCCAAATAGTTCTCTAGCATCTCGCTCACGGCCGAATCCACAGCTCCGCGCACCTCGTTGTTGCCGAGCTTGGTCTTGGTCTGACCTTCGAACTGCGGCTCGGCCACCTTGACACTGATAATGGCGGTCAAGCCCTCTCGGAAGTCGTCCCCAGAGATGTCCACCTTGGCTTTGGCCAGCATGCCGCTCCTGTCGGCATAAGCTTTGAGCGTGCGGGTGAGACCGCTACGGAATCCGGCCAAATGGGTGCCACCTTCGTGGGTGTTGATGTTGTTGACGTAGGAATGAATGTTTTCGTTGTAGGTGTTGTTGTACTGCATGGCAATCTCAATGGGAATGCCGTTGCGCTCGCCTTCGATATAGATGGCTTCGGGCATGAGGCTCACTCGATTCTCATCGAGGTAGGCAATAAAGTCGCGCAAACCTTTCTCGCTGTAGAAGTGGTCTTTCTGAAAGGTGCCGTCCTCGCGGGGGCGCTTGTCCTCAATGGTGATGTCAATGCCTTTGTTGAGGTAGGCCAACTCGCGCATGCGCTCAAGGAGCGTGGCATAGTCGTATTCTGTGGTAGTGAAGATGGTGCCGTCGGGGTGAAATTCGACCCGAGTGCCTGTCTTGTCGGTTGGTCCAATCTCCTTGACGGGATATAGGGACTTGCCTTTGGAATATTCCTGCTGATAGGCTTTGCCATCGCGGAAAACATTGACAATCATGTGGTCGCTTAAGGCATTGACGCAGGAAACGCCAACACCGTGCAAGCCACCGGAAACCTTATAGCTACCTTTGTCGAATTTGCCGCCGGCATGAAGGACGGTCATGACCACTTCCAGAGCCGAGCGATGCTCCTTCTCGTGCATGTCCACGGGAATACCGCGGCCGTTGTCCTCAACTGTGATGCTGTTGTCTTCGTTGATGCTTACGTAAATTTTGTTGCAGTAGCCTGCCAAAGCCTCATCAATGGAGTTGTCCACAACCTCATATACCAAGTGGTGCAGACCGCGGAAATTGACGTCGCCAATGTACATGGCGGGGCGCACGCGGACAGCCTCAAGGCCTTCGAGCACGGTGATGTTGCTGGCACTGTAGCTACTCTGAGTCTTCTGTTCTTCGCTCATATTGTCGTGTGTGTTTTTGTTCCAAATAATTTGCAAAGATACGTTTTTTTATTCATATATCAATTCCGTTTCGCAAAAAAGTTGTTTGCTTATTGGACGTATTCTGCAAAGAACCAGATTCTCCCGATAATTTCCTAGGCAAAGGGCAACAGAAAGCTGCCTCTAAATTTGGGGGCAAAAGACAACAAAAAAGACGCTTCGCAAAACGAAATGCTTCGGGTTGTACGGGTAGTCGGCCAAGCATGTATCTGGCTCATACAAAAGTCCTATCCGAAGGAAATCGGTTCTGTTTGTGAATTGAGCAAATTCGGAGTTCGAAACAGACAGAGTGCCCTCCACAGATCTTTTGTAGGCCTTCGGCGGACTCTCCGCACCCTGTCTTAAAACCCGTGGTGAAGATTTGGAAAGGCCCTTGACGGCTCATCTTTTTGTTTACCTTTTGTTTACCTTTTGCTTACTTTTCTTTTACCTTTTGTTTACCTAACCTAAATAAAAGGTAAAAGAAAAGAAAAAGAAACCTAAACAAAATGTAAACAAAAAGACGAGGCTACCTATTCCTTACCATTCTCCTTCCTAGGCCCTACACTGGCCTCACAAATTGATTTCTGATTGCTATATACGGATGTTGTATAGTACTTTACGATTGCTTGCATGACTGGGCATAGGGTATCATTGCGACGCAACCTATTGCAAGGGTGCTTGTCCTCTCCTCTATTCACGGATAATTTTTGATGCCTCAATGCGTCAAAAGAATGCCTGGACGCAACATGTATTTTGCACATGGAGGCAACATATTTTTTGTAGTAGGTAGAGGGAATCAAAAATAATTTGTATTTTTGCAGTAGGATATGATTAAGCGAAGTGTGTCCATGTTGTTGGTATTGGCGCTTTTAGGCGTTGCTCATGCCCAAGAGTTCAGTTGTGCTGTGTCGGTCAGTTACCAAAAATTGCTCAATACGACCCAAGCTTATGAATCGTCGGACAAAACTGTTTTTGACAATCTGAAACAATCGTTGGAGGATTTTATCAACAACCGACGTTGGACCAATCTAGAGTTCGAGCAGCATGAGAAAATCGACTGTACGCTCAGTCTCATCCTCACCGAGCGAACCTCAGCGAACGATTTCAAGGGTCAGATTTCAATTCAGATGCGCCGGCCTGTGTACAATTCCACCTACACCACGGGTCTGTTTAATTATGTCGAATCGGCATCAAGCTTTTCCTTTACCTACAACGAAAGTCAGCCGCTGGACTACGACATGAACGCCTACTACAGTAACCTTTCTTCCACAGTTTCGTACTATCTTTACATTCTTTTGGGCATGTATTTCGACAGTTTTTCTCCCAATGGAGGGGAGCAATTTTATGAGGTTGCCCGAACGATTTGCCAAACAGCCGAGTCCAACTCAAGCTCTAGCAAAGAGTGGAGTAGCACAGGAAGTCAAAAGGCGCGCTATTGGTTTGCGGAGAACCATACCAATTCGGCTTATGCCAGCTTGCACACGGTATACTATCTCTATCACCGCATGGGTTTGGATATGATGACCAAGGATCAGCCGCAGGCGCGTCAGAACATCATTGGAGCCTTGCGGGAACTACAGCAGGTGCATAATGTCCGTCACAATCTGTTGTCGGTGCAGCAGTTTGTGGACGTAAAGATTTCGGAGTTGGTAAGTATCTTTACCCCCGCTCCGCCCGAGGAGCAGAAACAGGTTTACGACATCATAAAGGCAGTCAGCCCTATCAACGTCACCAAATTGAAGGATTTCAATCAGAAATAACTAATTAAAAACATACATCATGACTCAAATTCCCATACAGAAAGAGGTAATCGACAGAATTGCCCAACAGAACAAGATAGCCAACCCCGGCAAGGCATCCATCCGCGAGATGCGCAAGATGATTCAAGACGTTGAACAGGAGACCGGTATCCGGTTTGTGAAGATGGAAATGGGCATTCCGGGCCTTCCTGCTCCCAAGATTGGCGTTGATGCCCAGATTGAGGCGCTGAAAAAGGGCGTTGCATCGATTTATCCCGAAATCTATGGCACCCCCGATTTCAAGAAAGAAGCAGCTCGCTTTGTAAAGAATTTCCTTGATATCGATGTTACCCCCGACTGTTGCGTTCCTACCGTGGGTTCCATGCAGGCTGGTTTTGCCAGTTTTCTCACTCTCACCCGCTACGATGCCAAGAAAACCAAAGTACTTTTCATCGACCCCGGCTTCCCCGTGCAGAAGCAACAATGCCGTGTGTTGGGCATTCCCATGAAGGCTTTTGACGTCTACGAGTACCGTGGCGAAAAACTGCGCGACAAATTGGAGCAGGAGCTGTGCGATGGTGATGTGGCCTGTATGATTTTCTCCAGCCCCAACAATCCCGCTTGGTTCTGCTTTACCGACTACGAGCTCCAGATTATTGGAGAGGTGGCTAATAAGTATGGCGTTGTTGTTATTGAGGATTCGGCCTATTTCCTCATGGATTTCCGCAAGGACTATAGCGTTCCTGGTCAGGCTCCTTTCCAACCCACAGTGGCTAAGTACACCGACAAGTTCGTTATCATGATATCCGGTTCCAAGTCCTTTAGCTATGCCGGTGAGCGTATCGCCATGATGGTGGTGAGCCCTGCCTTATTCAATATGGAATGTCCCGACTTGGCCCGTTTCTACAGTCAGACCCAATTGGGGCGTGCCCTAATTTATGGCACCCTATACTGCCTCAGTTCCGGTACGGCCCATTCGGTGCAGTATGCCATGGCCGCCATGCTCAAAGGTGCCAACGATGGCACTTTCAACTTTGTTAAGGACATTAGAGAGTATGGTGAAAAGGCCAACATTATGAAGAAATATTTTACCGACAATGGCTTTTACATTGTCTATGACAAGGACATGGACCAAGATATTTCGGATGGCTTCTATTTCACCTTCTGCTACCCCAGCTACGAAGGTGTGGACTTGCTCAACGAGTTGATTCGCTATGGCATTAGCGCCATTTCGCTGGATATCACTGGTAGTCATCGTCAGGGCATTCGCGCTTGCGTGGCTTTGGTGTTGCGCGACCAATTCCCCGACCTCAAGGCTCGTTTGGAGAAATTCCATGCCGACCATCCAGTCAAGTAGTCGTTCCGAACAACACAAACAGGGTGGTACTGCCGTTGGCAGTGCCACCCTGTTTGTATCCCTTCCTGACGAAACTGGTAACTTGAAAAATTCCGCATAACTCTGTGAATAGTTTGTAGGTTGCGGTCTCGTTTGTGTTTGCAAAGGTCTGGAAAATCTTATACTATAAGCGTTTCAAGGATTTTATTTTGGCAATTGACAATTGAGGGTTCAATTGTTTTTTTTAGTGGAAACGCAATATTTTTGCCTTCGCTACGTCGTGAAGTTGGAGTCTATAACGGAATCGCGGGCGTAAGTGGTGAAGCAACTACGGAAGCCGAGAACGCAAAAAAATAAACCGCGTTGGAGCGTAGCCAAGCCGACCGCCTCGGTTGCGCTCTCGCGCATATTTGATAAAAATAACTCTATAACGATATGGAAACAGTTTTCGATTATGGAATTACCACTGAGGAATGGGGTTGGATGTATGGTGATTATAGGGATTCGGATAAAGAGTCTTATCTAACTTTTGTTGACCCTGAAATCGCCAAAGCTGATATTGCCGCCTTGTTTTATCATAGGGGCGACGAAAAATAGGCAAGGGTTATCTCAGAACAATTGCCGCCTGATGTTAAGAATGATTATAGTACTCCCCATTTTTAGACAGGGTTAATATTCAGTTATACTCATTGTT
>CAZAAK010000026.1:0-26415 GCA_964483145.1 uncultured Bacteroidaceae bacterium | reverse complement strand
TAACAATGAGTATAACTGAATATTAACCCTGTCTAAAAATGGGGAGTACTATATATCCCCAACGGAGTTCAGACAACCAAAGGTACGGTTACCCTCCTCCGCTAAGCCGACGTGGGTACAATAAAGTGCAGCGACAGGTGATTTTTTCTTCTGCTCTCAGATAGCGTTGCATTGCGGCATGTCGTTGCATTTCGGGGTTTGGCGACAATTATATACTGTCGCTCATGTAGTTTTGGGCAGGGTCAGGTTGGTCCATACATACCCTTGGCGGAATTTTGGTAATGTCTCGACAAAACTTGAGCTAGACATTTAAATTTGTAGCCTAACCTATTTACCAGCCTAATCCCTGCTTGACGAGCCAGGCCTGAGCTTCCTTGTTGCCGAGGCGAGCGGCTTTTTTGTAGGCAGACTGTTGTTTGCGTTCGCCTTTTTTTTGTTTGCCATAGAGCTCGGCCAAATACATATAGGTCTCGGGATCGGTGGTGCAGAGGTTGGTGGAACGAATAAAGCTTTGTATGGCTTTGTCGTATTTGCCCCACTTGTTGTAGGCCTGCCCGATGTATTTGTAGGCCGCCGCATCGTTTGGTCGAATGTTGAGGGCGCGGCGGTGGTAGGCGATGGCCTGGTCGTAATGGCCTTGGTCGCAGTAGAGGACGCCTATGCGGTTGAGGGTAGGGGTGTGGAGGCTGTCGATTTCAAGAATTTCCTTGTAGCATTCCAAGGCTCGTGGAGCGTCGTGCCGCATACGGTAGGCGTAGGCCAAGGCAGTGTAAAGACGAATATTGCGGGGATTGCGGCGTAGCCCCTGCTTAAGAAGCCTGATAGCCATTTCCTGACTGTTGCGGAGGCAGTATAGTGTGCCTAAGTTGTAATAGGCATCTGCCAAGGTGCTGTCGTACTGGATGGCCTTTTTGAAGTGGCGCATGGCTTCGGCATGGTTGCCTTTGCGGAACTGGATATACCCCATCACATTCTCCCCGCGGGCAAACTTGGGGTTGGATTTAAGAGCACGGTTGGCCCATGAGATGGCATTGATATGGTTGTCGCGCTGAGTCTCGACATAGGCCATCATTGTCATGGCAAGGGCTGAGGTGGTGTCGAGCTCGATGGCACGGGCGGCAACATGACTGGCGCTATCGACCATGTTGAGCTGCAAAAGGCAGTAGGCCTGGTGTGAGAGAGCATCTGATGTGCCGCTTTGGTTAAGGAGCTCAATGGCTTCGTCAAAATAGTCTTTCTCTTCGCAGAGAATGCCTAGGAGTTGTTGGGTTTGACCAGTAGGGTCGCCTTCGGGGGTGGCCAAGGCTTGCCGATAGTAGTGTTCGGCCAATTCGGTGAGTCCGATACGTTCGGCGTTGAGCCCTTTTTCGCGTAGTTGGTCAGTGGAAAGGGAGGATTCGTTACCTTGTGCCCACAACATGGGTAAGGTAAGTACGTTGATCAGGAGATAAGCTAATATGCGTTTTTTCATAGGTATGTGAGTTGATGAGGCCAGTGTTTTTCGGTTTTATGTGCAATACTAGAAAATCTGTGTACTCTGGTTCATCAGAGAAAAATGACAACATCATCTGCGTTGGTAACGTATTGGAAGCATTTTTATTGTTACGGGTATTGGTTACCCTCAACTCCCATTGAACCATTATAGCTTTTATGTATAGTTTCAAGGCCTAATAGGGAATCTACGTTTGCCCATTAGTGCTTCTCTCTATTGAATAAAACAAAAGCATACGCTTCCATAGGGGGCGTATGCTTTGGGGCAACTTTGTAATGGGGTCCCGAGTCCTCGCATCATTTTTTAGGGGAAATCATTCCTTATCTTTTCCTTGACGGGCGTTGCGGACGACAAGAACCAAAGAAACGGTCTCGAAAATCAAGCTAGCAATGTAGCATACGCAGAACCCGAGAAGGAAAATTTTAGCTGTTTGTATATGAGTGAGGGACCATACAAATAGCACACAAAGGTGCAGGAAAAGACTACCAACAGTAATTCCTAGAAAGTTCTTGACAAAGGTGCGGGGGTCCTTATAAAAGCTTTTTACTATGCCATAATGCATTAGGCCGGTAATGAGGGCAAAGTATAGCGGCATCAGTGCCAATATGGGCTGAAAAAGGTTTTCACCGAACCATAGCAAGCAAAAACTGGCTAATACGAGCACGGCAGTGAGGGTGAGCAGTGCGATAGTGTACTTCTTCATGGTAGCGGATAGCCGGATAGGCTTAACAGTGTTCTATTGGATGAACCTAATGGTCTCCTTGGTAGTGTACTTTTCGCAGTAGTGGCAACGAAGTTTTAGGTTGTCCTTGTCAACGACATCAAACCGTGTGGGAATGTCTTCAAAGTTGGTGATGCACTTTGGATTGGAACACTTGATAAAGTTTTCGATATGGTCGGGGATTTCGGTGGCGAACTTCTCAATGACTTGATAGTCCTTGATGGTGATGACTGTAACAAAGGGAGCCACAAGAGCTACCTTGGAAACTTCGTCTTTGGAGAAGTGTTTGTTCTTGATTTTGATAATGCCCTTGCGACCGAGTTTGCCGCTTTGGAGATAGGTGCCGATGAGAACTTCGTCCTTATAGCTCTCAAGGCCAAGAATATGGACAACCTGATATACAGATTCCGTGGGAATATGGTCAATGACAGTACCGTTTTCAATGGCGGGTACAACAAGTTCTTTCTTTGTTTCCATGGTATGGTTTTGTTTGTTGCAATAAATGAATGTTTTTTATTTGGCACCAAGAATTGCGGCGATAAGTGCCTGCCGGACATAGACACCGTTTTGGGCCTGTTGGAAGTAGTAGGCGTAAGGTGTTCTGTCAACATCGGTGGTGATTTCGTTGACGCGGGGCAGGGGGTGGAGTATGCGCATGTTCTCCTTGCACCCCTGAAGCATGGGAGCTGTGAGTATGCAAGAGTCTTTGACCCGTTCGTACTCAATAAGGTCGGTGAAGCGTTCTCGTTGTACGCGTGTCATGTAGATGATGTCGGCAACACCGATAATGTCGTGAATTTCGCGGTATTGGTAGTATTTGAGCCCAGCTTTCTTGATACTAGACTTTACTGACGAGGGAAGCTTGAGCTCTTCAGGGGAGACCAAGTGGAAAGTGGTGTTCCAGTTGCACATGGCTTGGACGAGGGAGTGGACGGTACGGCCGTATTTGAGGTCTCCAACGAGAGCGATGTTAAGGTTGTCGAGAGTCCCCTGAGTTTTGCGGATAGAGTATAGGTCAAGAAGGCACTGTGTGGGGTGCTGATTGGCTCCATCGCCAGCGTTTATGACAGGCACGGAGGCAACCTCGGAGGCGTAGCGAGAGGACCCTTCCTTGGGGTTGCGCATAACGATGAGGTCGGCATAGCTAGATACCATCTTGATGGTATCGTGGAGGCTTTCGCCTTTTTGAACACTGGTAGCGCCGGGGTCGCTGAATCCAAGGACGCGGCAACCGAGTCGATTGGCTGCGCTTTCAAAACTGAGACGGGTGCGGGTAGAGGGCTCGAAGAAGAGTGTGGCGACAATATGGTCGCGGAGAATGGGTTGCCTAGGATTCTTTTCAAAACCCTCGGCAATGTCCAACACCTCGAGATATTCTTCCTTGTTGAAGTCGGTGATGGAAATGAGGTTGCGTCCTTTAAGTGTGCTCATATCTTTTGAATTTTAAATTATTAATCGATTGTATAGGCGTGTATCATAGGCGTTCCATCCCATCTATGGCAGGTTGGAATGTGTGGTCGAGTTCAAGTGCCTGTCGAAAGTCATCTCTAGCAAGGTCCTTTTTGCCGAGGAGGTCGTAGGCGCATGCGCGGTTGGTCCAAGCCTCGATAAAGGTGCTGTCGCATTGGATGGCACGGGTGAAATATTCAACGGCAAGCTCGTAGTCACCATAGGTGAAAAGTTGAATATAACCGCGGTTATGCCAAGCGAGTTTGTGGTTGCTATTGATGTCAAGGATGCGTTTGTAGATTTCTTCGGCTTGGTCAACCTTGTTGCCGTCCTGATAGTACATGGCCAAGGCATATAAAGCGTTGGTATTGGTGGGTTCCAATCGGTTGGCGGTGCTGAGGTATTCCACTGCCATGGGGTTGTGGCGGGTGGAATAGAGGATGCCAAGTTCCTCAAAGGCGGGTTCGTAATCGGGGTATAGATCACAGACTTTGCGCAAGAGAATAATAGCGTTGGATGTATCACCGGTTTCCTTGTATATGAAACCCTTCATAAAGAGAGCGGTGCGGTTGTTGGGATCCTTGGCGGTAACTTTCCCCAAGCTTTCCATGGCGCGATCGTAGTCTCGGGAGTAGAACGCTATCTCGCCCAACTTGAGGGTGGCCTCACTAGACTCGGGTCGGAGCTCGAGGGCATTTTGCAAGGAACTGTAGCTGTGCTCAACATCACCATTGGCAAAGTAAGCATCCCCCAAAAGCATGTAGTATTTGAACTCCTTGCCATTAATGGAGGTGGCACGGGTTAGGTCCGCTATGGCTTCGTTGGTCCGGTTTGTTTCAAGGAGTATCTTGGCCCGGTCGTAAAGCAGCTCAGCGTCTTTTGGGTGCTTGCTGATTTTTGCGTCCAAAACTTTGAGAATGTCCGCGTTCGACATCTCTTCGGTTGGGGCATTTCCTCCACACCCAACGAGGGCGGACAGAATGGGAAAAAACAACAAGAAAAAGCGTACTGAATGTTTCATCAAGGTTGTAACGGAAAAAGCAGGAGTTTATTTTTTATATACACATTTTTTTTGTTTAGGTCAGGGTGCGGAACAATCCTGTTTCAGCCGGCGGACTTCTCGGACCTAGACTATGGGGCTCAAACCTTTGTACCCTCTGTTTGGGAAAAACGGAGTAGCGAGTGAAGTGTCTGGATGGTGGTGGACAATGTATCGGAGTGGAGAAGGGTGCGTGACTTGCACTCTGGAATGGCCAAACTACGGAAGAGAAGACACCAATATTCTTTGATTTTGTGCATTTTGCTTTCGTCCGAAATGGGACGTGCCAGAATAGCGTCAAGCAGTGTTTCGGTGAAAAGACGAGCTGCGGTAAGCGCCTTTTCTTTGTCGTCTTCAGGTATTATGCCTTTGATTTTGAGAGGGAGAGTGGGGTCGTAAAGAATCCCGCGCCCAATCATGAAATCCTCTATTTGGGGGAATCGTTGGCGAAGTTGGCGAAAAAAAACGGTGGAACAAATGTCCCCGTTGTATATCACGCGCGTATTGAACTGCTTGTAAACCAGTTCGAAGGTGTCGAGGTCCACCTGCCCGGAATACTGCTGGCGTCCAGTGCGAGGATGGACAGTGACACTAGCTAGGGGGTAGTCGTTGAGAATGGGTACAAGAGCGAAAATTTCCTCCTTGACGTTCAGCCCTAAGCGCATTTTGACACTCAGACGGGGCTTTAGATTGGGTATCACTCGGTCAAGTAAGGTACGTATCTCGTCAGGGTAGGGTAGGATGCCGCTACCGCGGTGTTTGGCGGTGACGCGCCGCATGGGGCAACCTATGTTCCAATTAACCTCGGTGTACCCCACATCGAAAAGCCGGTTGGCTAGGTCGATAAATTCGACTTGTTCTTTTCCAAGAATTTGTGGTATTACTGGGATGGAGTCTGCGTTGTTGGATGGGATGACATCATCAATTTTTTTCCAGGCGTCGGCCAAGTTACCATGGGTGAGGGAAAGAAAGGGAGAAACAGAGAGGTCGAGTGCGCCGGGAAAACAATGCCAATATGCCTTGCGGAACATTAGCTCAGTCAGGCCTTGCATGGGTGCCAAAATAAGCATAGAATGGAGTTATTGTTTAGGATAGTTGGTACATTGTTGCCCACTGGATAGAGTGGCATGCTTTTCGCTGATATAATTCTTTAAGTCGAGGGTCAGTTTGTTGCCAATACGGTAGGACGGCTTGAAAAGTACGCTGTCCTCCTTTGCCTTCTGAGTGAGGATAACTTGGTGAGTATCTACCAATAGGATGAAATTGAGCAGAATACTGATAACGCAGAGGCATTTTGCCATGCCGAGGAGCGCACCTAGAATTTTGTTGGCAAAATTGAGTCTGACCATCTTGAAGATGCCTTCAATGATTTTTCCAAGAAAGTGCGCTAGCACCACAACTGCTGCAAAGGTGATTAGAAAGGCAATGAGAACGCCAGAATCTTTTTGAAAACCAATTATCTCAGCCACCCATGTGGAAAAGTGTATGCATGCCCACACTCCAATGATGATGCTAGCAAGGGCGGATATTTCGAAAATCAAGCCGCGTCTCCAGCCCTTGTAGATGAAGTAGCAAAGCGGAACAGCGATAAGTATGTCCAAATAATTCATAACAACTGGTATTTGTAAGGGAACATAAAACGAAGACGTCCCCCACAGGGAGACGTCCCGTCAAATACATCTTTGAAATAAGTAAGCACGCCTTTATAAACGCAAAAAATCGGATTTTGTTTCATTTTTTAGATTTTTTTTGCGCACAATGGCTAATCAGCAAATTGTCGATAAAGTGGATTACGAAAAAGATTATCAGACCGACTGTCATCCCAAGTATGAGTCCACCGAGAACATCGCCAAAGTAATGTTTCCCCAAATAAATGCGAGAATAGCCAACCACGATAGCCCAAAGAAAGACAACAAAAGTAAATAGGGATGGGTGTATGGAGTATTTAGGACGTTGGGCACGTGTGATGCGTTGGTGGAGGATTGCCGACTGGTGGCAACGGAGGCAAAGAAAGGTTGCCAAGGCAAAGACATTGGCAGCATGAGAGGATGGAAAACCATACGGACCGCCGCATTGAGTCCGAAACATATGCACATCGCTTAATGCATAGCAAGGGCGGGGACGAGTGAATGCGTCCTTGAGAATGTCTGATATCCGGTCGGCACAAAGAAAACAGAGTGCAATCCCGACAAGGACAAGCCACCACCGCCTAGGCTCATAACGCAACGTGGTGATGCAGAAGAACAATACCAACACAATGGCCCAGCACCAATGTTGGCTGAAGGTCCAAAAGAACCAATCGAAGAAAGAGCTGTGATGTTGGTTTATCCAGCAGAAAATCGTTGTGTCCAAAGAATTGATTACTTCCATAACATTGAAAATTACGAATTTCCGGTATTGAGCTTTTCGAAAATTAGGTCTTTGAGTTCCTGTATATGAAGCCCCGATACAGCAGAGATGAAGATGGTTTCAACATCCTTTGGGAGATGGTCGCGCAACTGTTGCATCATGTCATCATCAATGATGTCGCATTTGGTGATTGCGAGGATGCGTTGCTTGTCTAGGAGTTCCGGATTGTATCGGGTGAGCTCCCCAAGGAGCACCTCGTATTCGTGACGGATGTCGAGATGTTCGCAACTGACCATGAAAAGAAGTATGGAATTGCGCTCGATGTGACGCAAGAATCGAATTCCCAAACCTTTGCCATCGCTGGCACCCTCTATGATGCCTGGAATGTCGGCAATACAGAAGGACTTATCATCGTGATATTTAACAATGCCCAAGTTGGGGACCAATGTGGTAAAGGGATAGTCCGCTATTTGAGGCTTTGCAGAGGATACCACGCTGAGAAAAGTAGATTTGCCGGCGTTAGGGAATCCCACAAGCCCTACATCGGCTAGGACTTTGAGCTCAATGACAATCCAACGTTCAACGGCAGGCTCGCCAGGTTGTGCGTAGCGGGGCGTTTGATTGGTGGCAGACTTGAAATGGTCGTTGCCGAGACCGCCACGACCACCTTTGGCTATGATAACTTCCTGGCCGTCTTCAGTAACTTCACCAAGTATTTCACCACTCTCTGCATCACGGCAGACACAACCCAATGGGACATCGAGAATCTGGTCTGCGCCTGTGCGTCCGGTGCAAAGGTTCTCTCCGCCATGCTGGCCGTCTTCGGCAAAGACATGCTTGGTGTATTTGAGGTGCAAAAGAGTCCAGCGCTGGCTATTGCCACGGAGGATAACATGACCGCCCCGTCCACCGTCACCACCGTCGGGACCGGCTTTGGCATTGTATTTGACGCGCAAAAGATGTGCAGAACCTGCCCCACCTTTGCCCGAGCGGACAAAAATCTTGACGTAGTCAACAAAATTGGATGGCATAGGAAGTACTTGAGACTTGATGATTTTTTTCGGGTAAAGATTTCGGAATTTGATGTTCGTGGGCAACGACTATCGGCGCGGAATGTCGTAAAAATAGGAAGAAAATTTCAGGCAAAGGGACTCCATCATATCCAGTATGGTGTAATGGAGTCCACTTTGGATGCAGTGTATTCAAGGTCACTAAAGGGCTTCAATGGCTTTGGCAATGTCTTCAGAGATACGCTTGATGTCCCCTAGGCCATCTATTTTCACTTCTTTGCCCTGTTTGCTGTAGTAGTCGGCAACAGGCAAAGTCTTGCTTTCATATTCAATAAGCCTGTTTTTGATGGTCTCTTCATTGTCGTCGCTGCGGCCGCTGACTTTGGCGCGTTCAAGCATGCGGTGGATGAGTTCCTGTCGGGGCACATCAAGGCGTACCATGCATGTGAGCGCACGGCCATGCTTGTCAAGCAACTTGTCAAGCACTTCGGCCTGAGCCACTGTACGGGGGAATCCGTCAAAGAGGATGCCTTTGGTATCGTGGGCAATGGCGTTATCTATCATCTCGATGACAATTTCGTCGCTTACCAATTGGCCCGCGTCCATAATGCTTTTGATACGTTTGCCGAGTTCGGTTTGGTCGCTGATTTCCTTGCGCAACAAGTCACCTGTAGAGATGTGTTTAAGGCCGAATCTTTCAACAATGAAATCGCTCTGGGTGCCTTTTCCTGCACCAGGAGCTCCGAAAATGACAATATTCTTCATTGGGATGTTTGCAGGTTATTCAACAGAGACTATGGTGAGGTCGAAAGTGAGGGGGCTGTAGGGCATAATGTCTCTACCAGCGCCGCGCTCGCCGTAGGCAAGTTCGGAGGGGATGATGAGGGTGATTTCACTGCCAGCGGGCTGACCCATCACACCTTCTTCCCAACCTTTGATCATGCTTTGTGCGCCTACAGTATATTCAAGAGGCTTGTATTCGCGACCCTCCATGTACTTGTTGGCAGCCTTGGCATCGGCTTCGCGGCTAGTGTCGAAAAGTGTGCCGTCAAGAAGCCGTCCGGTGTAGTCAATGGCCACCTTTTTGCCCGTGGCAACTTTGGCACCAGTACCTTTTTTCTTGACAATCACATAGAGACCCGACTGGGTGGGCTTGGCCGTAATTTTGTTGTCCGTAAGGTATTTTTGGATGGTGTCGGGTTCACTGGCTTTGCGTTGCTCCATCTCTTTCATGAAATTGCCTTGTTCTTGGGCGAACTCGTCTTTGGTAACAATGTCGTTGACGGTAATTTCATAAACGATGTACTGCCCTTTGCCCGCTTGGTAATTCTTAGGCATTTGGCCGGGTTGCATGAAGTTGGCAATGGAGTCGGCCGAGACTTTGAACACTGCCTTGTCGCCCTTGTGCATCAAGACGAGACCTTCCTGAAGGTCGCCCTTGAACATCGGGTGTTGAACTTGTAGGATACGGTTGGGATTCCCTACGTTGGAAAAGAGGGTATCACCATCCAAACTGAGGGTCATTTCGCCCACAAGAATGTCACCTTCAGTGGGTTGCTCGGCATCGGTGTTAATGGTCTCGAATTTGTAAAGAAGACCGCCTTCGGTTTTCTTAAAACTGTTGTTGCAAGCCGTGGTCAAGACGGCACAAATCGCTACTGCGAAAGCAAAAGATAAAACTTTTTTCATCTTGTGATTATTTTTTTATTGTACTCTATTTATTTTTCGAGTTGAAGAATTACAGTTTTTGTATGTCACTCACATTGTACACAATCACCGTCCGCGAATGAATGCGATCGCCATCTCCCACCACCCCATAGGCACTGTTGGATGGGGCTATGAGGTATGCACAGCTACCGTAGTGGAGTTGTTGGAGTAGGTCGTCGAGCGCCACAGTGGCATCGCGATGCCCGACCACAAGAGTGTCCACTTGGTGGGTGTATATGGGCGTGCCGTCAAGCCTCTCAAGACGATAGGTGACCCGTACCTTGTCGTTGGCAAGCACAGAGGGACCGTCGCCGTGGGTGTACTGATAGAAAAAGGCACCCGAGGGCAGTTGCTGTGCGGGCCAACCGCGGCGCTGGATGTAACTCTCAATCTGGGTCGCTTCGGACTGGATGACCACCCGATTGGCATTAATCATGTTTTCTTTCATCAGTTCGCTATTCTCGGGCTGGAGCTCAACAACAGGCGTGCGGCCGCTGCAGGACACTAGAAGCAACAGAACAGAAAAGAAGATTTTATGGCATGTACGGCTCATATGTTCAAAACATCGCCGACAGGTCGGAGATTGTCAACCCCTAGGAGCTGTTTGACGAATCGAAGTGTGTCGGCAAAAGACAATGTGCTGGTGGCTCCGGCTGCTTTGGTGTGTCCGCCGCCTCCTAACTGCTGTGCTAGGGCGTTGACATCACCTTTCTTGCATCTGAAGGAAACCTTGGTGCGCCCTTTCTCCTCGCGCAAGAGAGCCCCTGTGAGAACGTCAGCCATTATCAACGTGTAGTTGACCAAACCCTCCATTTCTTCTCCTCCAACCCCAAAGCGGCGCTGATCCTCCAAAGAGAAGGCAAAGATGGCAACCCCCTTGGATGGATAAACTTGCAATCGTTGGCTGAGAGCGAACCCATAGAACTGCATACGGTTGAGAGTGAATGTGTTGACGATGCGATTATGGATGTCTGCTGGGTCGATGTCGTAGGATACGAGAAAGGCAGCAGCCTCAAAACAACTAGGTTGGCAACAACTAAACGCAAAACCGCCCGTGTCGGTACGTAGACCAGTATAGAGGCAACGGGCCACATCGGCATTGAAATACTTTTTGCCCCAAAGTGCTTGGGCAAGCCACACCACGTACTCGCAAGTGCTGGAGATTTCTGGGTCGGAAAAAATTAGATGAAACTCCTGCGCGGCAGGCAAATGATGGTGGTCCACAAGAACTTTACGGGCCGACGCCCTAAGGAGGGCATTCTGCAACATGTCGGTGCGCGATGCACTGCTAAAATCGAGGCAGATAATAAGGTCAGCCTCTGCAATATGTTTTTCGCAAAGCTCTTGTTGGCTCGTGCCGCAGAGAATACGGTGCGACTGTGGAAGCCACAAGAAATTTTTGGGGCACCCGTTGGGTAGGATTGGAACGACAGAAAGAGCACTAGGCATCGCCTGATCAAGCAACATTGCCAAGCCCAAAAGACTTCCGCAAGCATCACCATCGGCATTCATGTGGGAAAGAAGTACCACCTGGCATGCTTCCCCACACCATTGTCGAAAATCCGCTAAACGCTGATTATTAAACTTTTTTAAATACATTCAGCCTCGTCTGTCTAGGTTAGTTCAATTTGCAAAAATACTACTTTTTACGGATTCCGACAAGTTTTTTTGTGCACTCAACGAAAAAAAAGTAGTACTTTTGCAAAAAAATAGAGTCCGCCGCATATTTACTGAAAAAAATAGAGACACAACAACATGAAGAGAACTTTTATCTTTTTGGCCACTACGCTGACGCTTGCTGTGGGGTGCAAGCATGTGGAACAAACCGAGAACATCATCGGCAACCCCAAAGTGACTGTCGAAAATGGCCGCTTTACCCCTGAAGTGATGTGGGGGTTGGGCAAAATGGGCGAGTATGCTATCAGCCCAGATGGCAGCAAAGTGTTATATGTCAACACTTACTACGACATCGCCAATAACCGTGGCAATGCCGAACTATATCTGATTCCCACAAGTGGCGAGCAGGTCGAACCTGTGCGCCTGACCAACACCAACCAAAGCGAGTTCAATCCGGTTTGGCAGGACGACAACACCCTGCTTTTTGCCCGAGGCAACGACATTATCAAAATGTCTCTCGAAAGTAGAGCAGAATCTGTTGTGGCTACTTTGGAAAATGGCTTGGAAGGTTTTAAACTCTCGCCCGATGGCAAGCGGATTGTCTATATCAGCGATATCGCTGTCAAACGTCCCGATGACATACAAAAACTTTATGCTGGTTTGGACCAAACGACCGGTCGCATCAACGAGGACTTAATGTACCGTCATTGGGACAGTTGGGTAGATCAGTACCCGCACATCTATGTAGCTCCTTATGAGAGCGGTGTGTTGCAACTCGATAGCGCCAAGGATGTCCTTGGTGCCGACAATGCCTATGAGTGCCCGATGCGCCCGTGGGGTGGTGTAGAACAGTTCAACTTTTCCCCTGATGGTAGCCGTATTGCCTACACTTGCCGCAAGAAAACCGGAAAGGAATACGCATTGAGCACTAACAGCGATATTTATGTCTACACGATTGCTACTGGTGAAACCGTGAACATCAGTGAAGGTATTATGGGTTACGACCAAAATCCCGTATTCAGCCATGATGGAAAGAAAATCGCATGGGAGAGCATGGAACATGATGGATACGAGAGTGACAAGCTCCGCTTGATGGTGCTTGATTTTGCCACTGGCGAGCGCACCGATTACACCGAGGCTTTCGACTACGAGGTCAGTGGCATTAATTGGGCGGCCGACGACAGCGAGTTGCTAGCCGTGGTGATGTATCGCGGCAAGAACGAGATTTTCGCCTTTGGGGTAAACGACAAGTCCATCCGTCAGGTAACTAAGAACCAACACGACATCAATGGCTTTTCCATCTACGGCAACGACATTTATGCCAATGAGGTGAGCCATCAACACCCTTCCGAAATCTTTAAATATACCGTTGCGGACACCAACCAAAGTGGTCGACAGCTCAGTGCTATCAACACCGCGGTATTGAAACAGGTTCGCATGGGCCGTAGTGAAGAGGTCTGGATTCCCACTTCGGACGGAAAGCAGATGTTGGTGTGGTTGGTTTATCCTTACGACTACGACAGTACCAAGACCTACCCCGCACTGCTCTTTTGCGAAGGCGGCCCCCAAAGCATGGTAAGCCAGTTCTGGAGTACCCGTTGGAATTTCGAGGTGATGAGCGGCGCCGGATATTTCGTTATCGCGCCCAACCGTAGGGGCTGTCCCGGCTTTGGCACGGCATGGTGTGAAGAGATTTCGGGTGACTATGGTGGGCTGTGCATGAAGGACTACATGACTGCAACTGACTATTTTGCCAAAAATATGCCTCAGATTGATGCTGACCGCATCGGGGCTTGTGGGGCTTCGTTTGGTGCCTACAGCATTTATTGGTTGGCAGGGCACAACGAGAACCATCGTTTCAAGGCCTTTTTGGCCCACAACGGCATGTTCAATTTCGAGCAACAGTGCTTGGAAACCGAGGAGTATTGGTTCACTAATTGGGATCTTGGTGGCCCCTATTGGGTGAAAAATGCCAAGACAGCGCATTCCTATGCCAACTCCCCCCACCGCTTTGTGGATAAGTGGAATACCCCCATTTGTGTGGTGCACAGCGAGTTCGACTTCCGCATTGTGGCTAGTCAGGGAATGGCCGCCTACAATGCCGCCAAATTGCGCGGATTGGATGCCCGCTACCTGTACTTCCCGGACGAGACCCATTGGGTGCTCAAACCTCAGAATAGTTTGCTGTGGCATCGCAACTTTATCGATTGGTTCGACAAATATTTGAAACCCAACACAGAACCTGCCGTTGACGGACAGAAGTAATGTCAGCCTGCCTTTTTGTAGCATGCAGGGGCACCGGACCAATTTTTTTGGTCTGGTGCTTTTTTTTGTCCAACCGGTTAAGGAATTGTCAGGCCTATGGCAAAACTATCGCCTGAGATTGCAAAAGGTCAATCAGGATTAGATTAAATGTGAAATGCTCGGATTGTGTAATGTTTCCCAAGTAATGGGGGATATATTTGCCCAGGAACTTTATAATGGCTGATTATGGAACAAATACCCGCTTCCCGCGACTGACCTACAGACGACCCTTATAACTTGGTTTTAGGTAACCGGTAGGGTATAGGTTGGGTATATGTAACTTCATCTTTTTGTTTACCTTTTATTTACATTTTGTTTACCTAACCTAAACAAAAGGTAAATGAAAGGTAAATGAAACCTAAACAAAAGGTAAACAAAAAGACGAAGTTACATATACGTCAACCACACCGTACGCATCCCTTACCCATACCCAAAGAAATATTACATATTGCAGTAATGCAGCGTTTTACACTCGTGTTTGAATGTACAATGGTATGGAGTATTCCACTTGAAGCGGTGCCCCGACCCAGTGCGGAAGTAGGATGCAGTATTGGAGGTGAGGTATGGCTGTTCGATTTGAATTTTCTCGTCCAAAGTAGTCGGATACACGGCATTTGGGTGTAGGGCCCCACTACCGAATTGTCATGAGTTTCTTGCTAGACCATTTATGTTCAAGGTTGACGGTCTTTCCCTGTCCGCGGAAAAACTATTTGTGTCGGATGGGTTTGATTTGGAGGACTCTTTGCTTGTTGAGGGTTAGGTGAGGCCGGCGGAAGCTTGCCGTTGTAAATTTTAAGGTGCTTCAACTGACTGCGATTTTCTCCTCCAAATCGAAAAAAAAGTCGTCAATTCAAAAATTGTTTGTATTTTTGCCCTTTGAAACGAAGTGTAAAAATTTGTATACTTACATAGGTATGAAACGTTTTTTAATTGCCTTACTCGCTTGCATTCTGGTATTTGGATATTGCGATGTCCAAGCCCAGAGCAAAACAAAAAGTTCATCGAAAACATCGAAAAAGAAGTCAAGTAAGAGTAAGAAAAAGAAAAAAGGTGTAAAGCAGGAGGAAACTCTTCAGCTTACCACTTTGCCATACAATAGCAACGACTGTATATTTGCCATACCGTTGACTGTGGATCAGGTCTATGGCCCCACCACGGCACCCGAAGGGGCGGGACGTATCATGGAGGTGATGGCAGACAAGCGGCACCCGAATTTGCCCGAGTTTGAGCATAATGTGGTTTGGTACAAATTTACCGTTCCCTATAACGGCAAGTTGGATATAGCTGTTACGCAGTTGAATTTGGCGGACGACTACGATATGTTAGTGTACAAATACACCGATGTCTATTTTAGTAATCATGTGCAGTGCAACAAGGTTTTGCCAGTGGCGGTGAACATGTCGGCGGTGGACAGTTCTTTGTTGGTGAAGAAGAAAAAGAAGAGTGAAGTGCCCTCTACTGGGGATGCCAAGGCTGATCAAAAGGCTCGTATGGAGGCTGCCAAGCAGCGTCGTGCCGAAGAGGCAAAGGAAGCGGCAATGGGCACCATTGGCATGTATCATGAGGCAGAGGATGTGATGCTTACAAAGGCCTCCAACAAGCGCCATATACGCTCCATAGATGTTCGCAAGGGCGAGACTTATTACATTATGTTGGACAATGTTACCCCAAAAGGGTCCGGCCATAGCATCAAGGTCTCGATTTTTGTAGATGCCTTTGAGGTACCCGTTACCTTTTACGATCCCAAAATTAGAAAACCGGTTGAGGTGAATTTGCAGATTTTGGAGAAGAACACCAACAACCGCGTAATTGTCAACAACGAGCGCTTCCGTGGTGGCCGCATCAAATTTGTGCCGGGCTTTAATTACACCCTTTATGCCAAAAAAGACGGATACTTTGCCATCTTGTTTGATTTTAATGCCGATAGGTTTAAAGAAGACACCTTGTTGCGCATGCGCATGAACCGTGCCGAGCGTGGTACGGTATATCCCATCACTAGGATTTATTTTGAGGATGAGTACAAGCTGATGAAAGAATCGGATTCCACCTTGATGACCTATGTGATGATGTTCAAGAATCATCCTGATGTGTCCTTTACTATCAAGGGTTGGGTGAAGACTTATGGTGTGGACCCAGAGCATGACCAGTTGGTGTCCTTGGAGCGAGCCAAATCGGTAAAGGAGTTTTTTGTTCGGAATGGTATCCCAGAGGAGCAGATAAAGACTTCGGGGATGACTATGACTGACATAAAGCGTGCAACCACGGCGGCTTTTGATACACAGAAAGTTGACACGGAGTTTGTTAGCATCCAGTTGATTATCACCGCAGTGGGAGCAAAGGAAAATCCTTGATAGTAGAACCTAGAATCAATGTTAATAGGAGGGGAAATCGTAGGTTTCCCCTTTTTTTTGTTGAACATTAGATGTGCGGAGGAAGAAATACCGACATGGTTGAGAGGTGATGTGTTGGCAAAAGGACAAGAAAAATGTTGATATCTTTTTGCATAAATGGTGTGTAGGTGAAAGTTTTTTTGTATCTTTGTAAAATTGGAAAATAGGAAGAAATAGTGTATTTTATTAATAAACAACCAATTATCTATTATGACTAAGTACGTTTACACATTTGGCGGCAGAACTGCAGAGGGCAGGGCTGACATGAAAAACCTCCTTGGGGGCAAAGGCGCCAACCTGGCTGAGATGTGCCTGTTGGGTCTTCCAGTGCCTGCTGGCTTGACGATTACCACAGAGTGCTGCACCGCATATTACGAAAATAATTGTGAGCTCCCTGCAGGGCTGATGGACGCAGTGTGGAAAGGTATGGCCAACGTAGAGAACTTGATGGGCATGAAATATGACGATCCAAAGAACCCCCTGCTGGTCAGTTGCCGTTCGGGTGCGCGTACCTCAATGCCCGGTATGATGGACACGGTCCTTAACATAGGTCTTTCCTCAAAGACTATCCCTGGTATGTTGGAACGAACCAATAACCCCCGCTTTGTTTACGATTCTTATCGCCGATTAATAATGATGTATGCCGACGTGGTGATGGAGAAAAGCGAGGGCATTGACCCAGTGGACGGCAAAGGCATCCGCAAGCAGTTGGATGATATGCTGGACAAATACAAGGCAAGCCATGGCTACAAGAGCGATACCGACCTTACTGCCGATGACCTGAAGCAGTTGGCCGAGGATTTCAAGGTAAGGGTGAAAGAGGTATTGGGTACAGAATTTCCCGATGACGCCAAGGCTCAGATGGAAGGTGGCATCAAGGCGGTGTTCAAGTCGTGGAACGGCAAGAAAGCTGTCAGCTACCGTGCCATAGAGGGTATTCCCGAAAATTGGGGTACGGCCGTCAATGTGCAGGCTATGGTTTTTGGCAACATGGGTGAGAACAGCGCTACGGGTGTGGCATTTACGCGCAATCCCGCCACTGGTGAGAACAAGTTTTACGGTGAATGGCTAGTTAATGCACAGGGAGAAGATGTAGTGGCAGGTATCCGTACCCCTAGTCCGTTAAACGAAGAGACAAAGAACGACCAAAATAGGAACATGCCATCCTTGGCGCAGTTGATGCCGGGCATCTATTCTGAGTTGTGCAGTGTTAGGGAAATTCTTGAGAAGAATTACCACGATATGCTGGATATTGAGTTTACCATTCAGGATGGCAAACTGTACATGTTGCAGTGTCGGGTTGGCAAGCGTACGGGTGTGGCTGCTTTGAACATGTCTCTAGACATGGCGGAGGAAGGTTTAATCAGTGAAAAGGAGGTGGTGTTGCGTATAAGTCCGGCACAGTTGGACGAGTTGTTGCACCCCATTCTAGATGTTGCTGACGAGAAGAAGCACAAACCTATAGCCAAGGGTTTGCCTGCAGGTCCTGGCGGAGCGGTCGGCTACATTGCCTTTACCAATGAGAAGGCCAAAGAGTACCACCGCGCAAATGTGCAGTGCATTTTGGTCCGCGAAGAGACCAACCCCGAGGATGTTGAGGGTATGCGTGCCGCTGACGGTATATTAACTGCCCGTGGTGGTATGACTTCACATGCCGCTTTGGTTGCCCGTGGTTGGGGCAAATGTTGCATAGTGGGTTGTGAAGAGCTTGTAATTGACGATGAGGCCAAGACGCTCACCATTGATGGGAAGACATACGGTGAGGGAGATATGCTCTCGCTCAATGGTACCAAGGGTTGGGTGTACGAAGGCGCCATTCATATGGTTGACGCCACCACCAATCCAAGGTTTCAGGATTTTATGTCCATTGTTGATAAGTATCGTACTATGGGTGTGCGTGCCAATGCCGACAATCCCGAAGATGCGCAGAAAGCCATTGATTTTGGGGCAGAGGGTATCGGTCTGTTCCGAATTGAGCACATGTTCTATGGTAAGGACAGCGCGAAGCCATTGGAGAAACTTCGCAATATGATTTTGAGCGATACTAAGGAGGAGCGTTTGGCATCGCTCAAAGAGTTGGAGCCATACATCAAAGAGGCGGCTAAACGCACCTTGAAGGTTATGGATCGCAAACCGCTGACATTCCGTCTGATGGATCCTCCTTTGCATGAGTTTGTTCCTCAAACGGAGGTTAAGCAACGCGAAGTGGCCGAAGAGCGTGGTATGAAATACGAGGACCTAAAGGCGCGCGTGGATGCCTTGCGTGAGGTTAACCCCATGATGGGCACGCGAGGTGTGCGCTTGGGCATTATCTATCCCGAAATAACCGAGACCCAATATCGTGCCCTTTTCAGTGCCACCGCCGAGCTGTTGCAAGAGGGGTATCATCCTCATTTGGAAATTATGGTTCCCCTGACTATCAATGTTCATGAGTTGGAGCACCAGAAGATGCTTGCCGACCGTGTGAAGTTTGAGGTCCAGACTAAATACGGTGTGTATATTTCCTACATGTATGGCACCATGATTGAGATTCCGCGTGCCGCCATCACAGCCAACCGCATAGCGGAGGTGGCCGAATTCTTCAGTTTTGGTACCAACGACCTAACGCAGATGGCCTTTGGCTTCAGTCGTGACGATGTCAACTCCATTGTTCACACTTACGTGGACGAAAAGATTTTGAAGGCGGATCCATTCAACACCATCGACCAAAAAGGCGTAGGGCAGCTGGTGAAGTTGGGCGTTGAACGGGGTCGTAGCACCCGTGAGAATCTCAAGTGCGGTGTGTGCGGAGAACATGGTGGTGACCCAGCCTCGGTGGAGTTCTTCTATCAGATTGGCTTGAACTATGTCAGTTGCAGTCCATTCCGTGTTCCGTTGGCGCGCCTTGCTGCTGCACAGGCAGCAATCAAGGCCAGCAACATAAGATGAGCTGTCTTGGGGGAGCGACAATCCGTAACATTTGTGTACCACTAGAAGGTATCCTTCAAAGCAGAACTAAATATAATTTGTAACATAACATGAACGAGAAAATCATTAAGGAACTTGAAAGCCTCGGTATTACCGGAATAAAGAGCCTTCATTACAACAACTCCTACGAGGAGTATTTTCAATTTGAATCCGACCCCTCTCTCACTGGCTATGACAAGGGGCAACTTACTGAACTTGGCGCAATGAACGTCATGACGGGTATCTATACCGGCCGTTCGCCCAAAGACAAGTACATTGTAATGGATGAGAAATCCAAGAATACTGTGTGGTGGACCACTCCCGAGTATAAGAACGACAACCATGAGATGTCGGAACAGACTTGGGAGTATGTGAAGGAGCTAGGCAAGAAGGAACTTTGCAACAAGGAACTTTGGGTGGTCGATGCTTTCTGTGGCGCCAACAAGGACACTCGGATGGCTGTCCGCTTTATTGTTGAAGTGGCATGGCAGGCACACTTTGTGCGCAACATGTTTATCAAGCCCACAGAGGGAGAGTTGAAGAATTTTGTCCCCAATTTCACCGTTTATGCCGCCAGTAAGGCTAAGGTGGAAAATTACAAAGAACTTGGACTGAACAGCGACACTTGCGTGGCTTTCAATGTCACCAGCCGCGAGCAGGTAATCCTCAACACTTGGTATGGTGGTGAAATGAAGAAGGGTATGTTCAGCATGATGAACTACTACCTGCCCTTGCAAGGCATTGCTGCTATGCACTGCTCCGCCAATACCGATATGAGAGGCGAGAATACTGCCATTTTCTTTGGTCTTTCCGGTACGGGTAAGACTACCCTCAGCACCGACCCCAAACGTCTGCTTATCGGTGACGACGAGCATGGTTGGGACGATGAAGGCGTCTTTAACTTTGAAGGCGGTTGCTACGCCAAGGTCATCAATTTGGACAAGGAAAGTGAGCCAGACATCTACAATGCCATCCGTCGCAACGCCCTTTTGGAAAATGTAACCGTTGATGCCAATGGAAAGATTGATTTTGCCGACAAGAGCGTGACTGAGAACACCCGCGTGAGTTATCCTATCGACCATATAGAGAAAATTGTGCAGCCTCTCCATGGCAAGAGTGCAGGCCCTGCTGCCAAGAACGTCATCTTCCTTAGCGCAGATGCTTTTGGTGTGCTCCCACCTGTCAGTATCCTCACAGCCGAACAGTGCAAATACTATTTCCTTAGTGGCTTCACCGCTAAGTTGGCTGGCACGGAGCGCGGTATCACCGAGCCCACACCCACTTTCAGTGCTTGCTTTGGTCAGGCCTTTTTGGAGTTGCACCCCACAAAGTATGCCGAGGAGTTGGTAAAGCGCATGGAAAAGAGCGGTGCCAAGGCTTATTTGGTCAACACCGGATGGAATGGTACGGGTAAGCGTATCTCCATCAAGGATACACGTGGAATAATCGATGCTATTCTCGATGGTTCAATCTTGAAGGCCGAAACCAAGAAGATTCCGTATTTCGATTTCGAAGTGCCTACAGCCTTGCCGGGTGTTGATTCCAAGATTTTGGACCCGCGCGATACCTATGCCGATGCTAGCGAGTGGGAAACAAAGGCGAAGGATCTTGCAGGACGCTTTATCAAGAATTTTGAGAAATTCACCTACAACGAGGCCGGAAAAGCTTTGGTTGCAGCTGGGCCAAAGATCTGACCGTCGGTATTCCGTAGCAAAGAGTTAAGGGCTGAATCTTCCAAGTATTTGGCCCTTGGCTTTTGCCCTCGGTTGGTTGTTGTATAAAATGTTGTTACTATATCTACTACACTGTTGAAGAACACACATGAAAAAACTAATCTTTCTGTTGTCGGCCATGGTAGCAGTTGTGGGCGCACAGGCGCAAACGAAACAAATCACTTTGGAAGATATATGGTCCAAAGCCACATTTCGCCCTATGGGCATTTCCGCTATCCGTTCCATGCAGGACGGCGAGCATTATTGTGTACTGACTCGTTCGGGCATTGAAAAGTACAGCTATCAGACCGGAGAAAAGGTTGGTGTAGTGTGCGCTTTCAAAGATCCCATGCGCAAGAGTGCCAAGCCGTTGCCTCCTGTAGAGTCTTATGAGTTCTCTCAAGACGAGGGGAAAATCCTGCTTAGTACTGATTTTGAACCAATTTATCGCAGAAGCGGTGTGAGTAACTATTATGTCTATGATGTTGCCAACGGGGATCTGCAAAAGGTAAGTCTGAACGGCAAACAACGACTCACCACCTTTTCGCCTGACGGCAAGATGATAGCTTACGTACGTGACAACAACCTATACATGATGTCGTTGAATTCCCTTAAAGAGACCCAGATAACTACAGACGGCAAGGTGAATGAAGTTATTAATGGCACAACCGATTGGGTTTATGAAGAAGAATTTGCCATTACCCGAGGGTTTTATTGGTCGCCCGACAGCAAAAAGATAGCATTCTACCGCTTTGATGAGAGCAAAGTGAAGCAGTACACCATGCAGATGTGGGGAGAACTCTATCCCGAGGAATACACCTATAAATACCCCAAGGCCGGTGAGGATAACTCGGTGGTGGATGTGATGGTCTACGACCTTGAAACCGAAAGAACAACGAAATTGGATATTGGTAGCCAGAACGACCAATATATGCCTCGTATGCAGTGGACGCAAGATGCCAATGTGTTGGCAATGATGCGAATGAACCGTTTGCAGGACAAAATGGAGTTGCTGTTGGCGGATGTCCGCACAGGTACTGTCGCACCCCTCTACACTGAGGAAGATGAGGCTTATGTGGAGGTTCCCGAAACCTGGATATTTCTCAAGGACGGTAAGCATATGCTCCTCACAAGCGAGAAAGACGGTTACAACCACATCTATATGTACGACCTCAGTGGCAAGTTAGTCCGCCAAATAACTGCAGGCGAATATGATGTTTCT
Source organism: uncultured Bacteroidaceae bacterium (assembly GCA_964483145.1). Lineage (GTDB taxonomy): Bacteria > Bacteroidota > Bacteroidia > Bacteroidales > P3 > Colimorpha. The sequence goes on along the minus strand of CAZAAK010000026.1, from coordinate 4,457 downwards.
TCTGTTTGCTCCGTGGACGAGAAGGCGGGCTTGGTATACTACCTCTCCCACGAGTCGTCCCCGATCAATAACGAACTTTATTGCATTGATTTCAAAGGAAGAAAGAAGAATCGGTTGAGCGATGAGCCCGGTTGGTATAGTGCCAACTTTAGTAAAAGTAGCAAGTACTATATTAGCACTTTTACAGATGCCAATACACCTCCAGTGTATGCAATCTATACAAACAAGGGTAAACTAGTGAAAATCCTTCAGGACAATGCTGATTTGCGTGAACGTATGGCAGAGTACGGAACTGGGCGCAAAACTTTTGGCACCTTTACCACTACTTTGGGAAGTGAGTTGAACTACTACATGATTCTGCCTCCAGATTTTGACTCTACAAAAAAATACCCGCTATTCTTCTATGTTTATGGTGGTCCTGGGAATCAACAAGTTACAAACAGTTATGGTTACAGCGACTATTATTGGTTTCATATGTTGGCCCAGCATGGTTATATAGTGGCATGCTTCGATGGTCGTGGTACCGGTGGACGCGGTGCACATTTCAAAAAGATGACCTACAAGAACCTAGGCAAGATGGAGTGCGAAGATGCTTGCGAAGCGGCCCGCTGGTTTGGCAAGAAGGAATGGATTGATGAAAGCCGCATTGGCATTTTCGGTTGGAGTTTTGGCGGTTATCTGTCCACGCTTTCCATTCTCAAGGGTCATGATGTTTTCAAGAGTGCTATTGCTGTTGCTCCAGTCATCACTTGGCGCTATTACGACAATATCTATACCGAGCGTTTCCTCCAACGCCCACAGGACAATGCCCGTGGCTACGACGATAACTCGCCTCTGAATTTTGCCAATTTACTGGAAGGTAACTATCTGCTGATTCACGGCACTGGCGATGATAACGTCCATTTTCAGAATGCCGTTGACATGGTTACTGCCCTCGAGAATGCCGGCAAGCAGTTCGAGTTCCGCATCTATCCCAACAAGAACCATAGCATTTATGGTGGCAATACTAGATTGAACCTCTATGAGTTGATGACGGATTTTATTTATCGTAAACTGTAGTTATTATTAGAGCGTGGGGCCTTTGAAAAGGGGTTGTACGTTATTAGTGAAGAAAAAAAACGGTAATTAAAAAAATAATCGTACCTTTGCACGAATTTATAGCACATCTTATGAGAAAAGTACTTGTAACATTGGCATTCCTTGTCGCCATTTCGTTTTCCGCACAGGCCCAGTTGCTTAACTTTGGTTTCAGGGGCGGTGTAGGTATGGGGGTGCATGTTGATGATTTGGCGACAAATCGTCCCATATTGGCTGTCAATGCGGGAGGTTTTGTAAGTTTTGGTTTTACCAATTCAGAATCCTTTCTTGGACAGAATCTTATGGTCCAAACTGGGCTCAATCTAGTTCGACGTGGTTCTAGGTTTGAGGAAGTTTTGGAGAGTGTGATGTCCATCCGTGAAGGTGCATATCATGCCTATTACCTGCAACTCCCCGTTTTGGCTACGTTCCGTTACGAACTACCTATCCGGGAGCCAGGCCATTTTGGCCTTCTTTCTGTTGGCCCAGCAGTCAATTATGGACTTTTCGGTTGGGCCGATGATCGTAAGATTTCGCGTGGGTATCCTCAAGGAGATTGGAATTACAGAATAGAAAATGCATCTGTCTTCGACTACCTTAAACGGTTGGACGTTAGTTTTCTACTTGGCATAGGCTATGAGTGGCAGGACCTCTCCGTTGTGTTGCAGTTGGATTATGGTTTTTTGGCGGTAAAGGATGAGGTGGATGTGCTTAAAACCGACCAGGAGAGCAACAGTTACCATACTAGTGATGTGTTAGTAGTTCCACAAGGAAATAATTTTGCTCTTCTGCTTACAGTTGGTTATCAGTTCCCCGTTAGATAATTGTTAGACTTCAATAGCAATATATGCGCCCACGTCGTTTTACCCTCGTGGGTGTTTTTTTTGAGAAAAAAATCACTGTCGGACGACCGACACCAATAAATCCATTTATGTTACATCAAAACTTTTTACACAATGCGGCATTCCGCTTCCGTCGTTTCAGCCGCGCGGGCTATGCCGTTTTCCGTTCGATGCATCAGGTGGTCAATATTGGGCGTTTGGCCTCCTATATTGCAGATCGCCAACTGAAAAAGTCGGTAGTTACCACGTTTTTTTGCATGCCATTTTTTTGTTGTGGCATTGCCGTGGCGCAGTCCGAAGATACGTTGGAAGAGCATCTCTTACCTACCCTTGATGTTATAGCCACTGCCGACTCCGCACAGGGGTCATCCGATGCGACTGTGGTTATCTCCCGCGCGCAACTTCAGAACTTGGTTGTTAGCTCGGTCGGGGAATTGTTGGAGCAGCTGCCCAGTCTTGATTTGCGTACTCGGGGAGGCGGCGATGTCCAGGGCGACCTTACCATGCGTGGTGGAACTTTTGACCAGATGATTGTTCTGCTCAATGGCATTAATCTTAACGATGCCCAAACTGGGCATCATAACCTTGATATTCCAATAGATTTGTCAATGGTAGACCGTGTGGAGATTATACCTGCATCGGCACTTCTTCATTATGGCCTCTCCTCTTTTTGTGGTGCAGTCAATATTGTGGTTGGTGAGTCCTCTGCCAACCATATTCGTGCTCAGCTCTCTGGTGGCAGTTTCGGGCAGATTCATCTCTCCGCAGGAGCATCCCGTATGGTGGGTCCATGGACTCTCTCTACAGCAGTCTCCTACCACCGTAGCGAGGGTTATAAAGAGAATACCGACTACAATCACGGTAGCCTTTATTTGCAAGCTAGTCGTCATGATAAGAAAGGCGACTGGCTACTGCAGGTTGGTGGGCAGACGAAAGGCTTTGGCAGCCAGGCGTTCTATAGCACTCGTTTCCCAGACCAATATGAGCAGACCCGTACGCTTATGGCTGCTGCCAAGAGGTCGTGTTTTTTGGGTGGTTGGCAATTAGAAGCTACCATCTATGGACGGCTTCATAGTGATCGCTTCGAGCTTTTTCGTGAGGGCTTGGTAGAGGCACCATCTTGGTATGGTGGACATAACTACCATCTCTCGATCAATGGCGGGGGACGTATTCGTGCCTTGTATCGTTGGCGCTTGGGTCAAACTGTTTTTGGGGTCGAAGTGCGCGAGGAGGCAATCCTTAGCAATGTTCTAGGTGATAGTTTGAAGACTCCTTGTGCCGTTCCTTTGGAGCCCGATAGCTGTTTTTACACCCTCGGCAAGGCGCGCTTGGGTAGCAATGTTTTTGCCGAGCACAGTATCTTTCTCAACAAGGTGAAGCTTACTGCTGGTTTGCTAGGATCATACAATACAATGATGGGTTACAACTATGGCTATTCCTTTAGTGTGGACTATCCTGTTAATGATTGTTGGCATTGGGACGGTAGCGTAGGCCGTTCGTTGCGTCTGCCCACGTACACCGATCTCTATTACCACAGTGCTACGCAAATCGGTGATCCCAATTTACAGCCCGAGGTGAGCTACAATGCCGAAGTCAACGTGCGCTACAGCAAGGGTTGTATTGATGCTTCTCTGGCTTTCTTTGGCCGGCATGGCTTTAATATTATCGATTGGGTGCGCAAGCCCGAGAAGAGTATTTGGTATAGCATGAATCACGCCAATATTGATGCCTTGGGAGGTGACTTTCGGATAGCCTATTGTGGCAACGGGTTATTGCGCAGATTGGGCGTTGGCTATTCCTATTGCACATTGGCGCAAAAGGCTGGTGACTACATTAGCAACTATGTTCTAGACTATCTTCGCCACAAGGTTGGGGTGAATGTGGTGCTATCCCCTTTTGCCAACTTTCGAGTCAAGCTATTGGCCGAGTATCATTTCCGTGTGGGTAGTTACACCGATACCGAGGGCAATAGGCAGTCTTATAATCCGGTATTGTTGATCAATGGCTCTATGGAATACGACCTCTGTTACCTCACCTTTTTTGTGGAGGGTTACAATCTGTTGAATAATAATTATTGCGACTACGGTGGGGTCCCCCAACCTGGCATCTCCTTTTTGGGTGGGCTTCGTTTCAGAATGTAAAATACAAAATGGTCGCCGACAGTGATTTTTGAATTTACAAGCCGCTATCGACCGTTTGTGGCTTGTAACGCTAGGTGTTGAGATGGTTTTGGAGACGGTGTTATATGCTTTGTTTCTTGGTTAGAAAAACTTCTTTACAGCGTTCTATCAATAGGATGGCTTCCTCTTTGCCGTGGTAGGTGCCGACGGAGACTCGTTTTCCCTTTTGCAACAGTTTGTAGCATTGAAAAAAATGCGGATTTCCTCTAATTTAAAATTGGGGAGGTCGTCCAAAGAATGAGCCTCGGCATAGCGGGGGGGGGGCAGTCGGTAAATGTAATGAGTTTGTTGTCCTCTCCCTTGTCTATAGTACTCCCCATTTTTAGACAGGGTTAATATTCAGTTATACTCATTGTTA
>CAZAAK010000025.1:0-27324 GCA_964483145.1 uncultured Bacteroidaceae bacterium | reverse complement strand
TTCGGGCTGGGTATTTATGCTCTTTTGAGTTTTACCGGACAGCAATAAAAAAAAATCCATATACCAGTTAAATCCAACATTTTTGGTTATCTTTGCACCTTGCAAACGACATCGATGGAAATGAAAAAAACGCTGAAAATCATACGTATAGTTGTCGTCGCTTTGGCGGTGGCAGTTGCTGCGGTGTTCCTCTTCGGCTCGCTCTTTGGCGGATGCGTGGCGAAAAACTATCTGAACCGCCACGGCCAAGAGCTGACAGGCCGGCAAATAAAGGTGGAGCGCGTGGCCATAAACCTCTTTACTGGGCATGTGGGGGTGCATTCGCTAGCCATTATGGAGGACAACGCCACGGACCAGTTTGCGGGGCTGGACACGCTGGATGTGGCAGTGTCGCTGCTACGCCTGCCGGGGCGCACCGTGCACCTGCGCCACCTCACCCTAGCCGGGCTGAGCGTGAACCTGGTACAGGACAGCGGAGGGATGAACTTTCAAAGCATCATCGACCATTTTGCCAAGGACAGCACTGCTGCGGATCGCGAGCCCGACACCACCCCCAGCCCTTGGGTGGTGAGCCTACACAACATACGCCTCTCGGCAGGCCAGGCGCAGTACACCGACCTGCGCCGCAAAACCCGCTCGGGGCTACACGACCTGAACCTCTATGTGCCAGACTTTGTTGTTGGCGGCAAGCAACAGACCGATGCCGGGCTGACCGTGCAACTGACCAAGGGCGGCACCCTAAATGCCAACGCCACCTGGAACGCACAGACTCAGGATTTTACCGCCGACATTACGTTGACCGAAATGCTGCTGGACCAACTAAAGGACTTTAACATGAACCTGGACTTTGTGCAACGCATCGACGGGGCATTGGGGCTGAAGGCCCATGTGGCGGGCAACCTGAAGCAGGCGATGGACATGGACATCTCGGGCGAAGTGGAGGTGGACGGCCTGAACTTGATAGACAACACCTCCGCCTCGGTGGCATCGCTGAGCCATTTGGGAGTGGGACTTAACAAACTGGTGCTGAGCCAGAACCTCTACGACATCGGCAACATCGAGCTGGACGGGCTAAAGTTGCGCTACGAGCTTTTTGCCGACAGCACCAACACCTTCTCGCGCCTTTTTGCCAAGACAGAAGGTGCCCCGAACGACACTTCGGCAAAAGCCGAGCCAGAGACTGAGGCGGACAGCACAGCCGTGGCGGACTCCACCATGAAGCCCATGCCCATGCAACTACGCCTGCATCGGCTGGAGCTGAGCCACATGGACTTTGTCTATGCCGACCATACCCTACCGGACGAGTTCCGCTTCCCGATAACAGACATTCGCGTGAGTGCCGAAAACATCTCCACTGCGGGCACCAATAGTGCCAAAGTGTTTGCCAACCTGCCTGGCGGCGGTGTGCTGCTGGCAAGCTGGAAGGGCTCCTTGCCCGACTGGAAGCAAAGCCAGCACCTGCGCCTGGATGTGAAGAACCTGCACCTAGCGCACTTCAGCCCCTACACCGTGGCCTACTTTGGGATGCCGTTTGCCGAAGGCATCTTCTCCTTTAGTAGCTTGAACACCATACAAAACAGCCAACTGAGCGGCGAAAACCGGGTGGACATATATAAACCCACCTTGGGCGAACGCCGCAAAGACGTGCAAGCGCGGCTAAAGCTGCCCGTGAAGGCGGCGCTGTACATCCTCAAGGACAAGGACGACAAGGTGATGCTGGAGGTGCCCATAAAGGGCAATGTGAACAGCCCAGAATTCAACTACATGAAGTTGGTGTGGAAGACCTTGGGCAACCTTGTGGTGAAGGTGGCCACCTCGCCCATGCGCATGCTTGGCGACCTTGGCAACGGTGGCGACAAACTGTTCCTTGCCATCGACAACCGCGAGCCCGGCTTTAGCGGTGAGCAACTCTACCAAATCGACCGTCTAGCGGGCGTGGTCAAGACCGACACCGCCTACCGGATGCTGTTGCAACTGCAAACCCAACCTACGGAGGACACGACCGTGCTCAAGCACCAGGAAATGCGCAACCACTTGCTGCAGAAGTATCTGACCGACATTGGCGTGCCCAAGGAGCAGTACAGCATTGTGCGTTTGCTGCCGAGCGACACAGTGCAGGTGGAAGGATACACGGTTCGGCTGAGCTACCCAAAGGAGGAATAGGGCAAACATACATGGCGTCGTATGGCACGGAAATTGATGTGACGCAAGTGTGCGCGGGGGACTCGGCTTTGCGGTAGCACCCCGCCGGCAGACAAACAAAACAACAGACAAGCAAACCACAACACAAGCATTCGGAACATACAGTATGGGACTGGGAAAATGGATTTTAGGCGGTTTGGGATGGGCCTTTTTGGGTCCGCTCGGCGGCCTGTTGGGATACATCTTGGGCAACACTATTGAAAAGCATGGAGGCCAAAAGCAGATTAATGGCGGAGGGTCTGGCCCCCACCGCGGACCATACAGGAACACCGGACCGCAGAACGACATAGACGTGGCCCTGATAGTGCTGATAGCCTCGGTGATGAAGGCCGACGGGGCGGTGGACCGCGCAGAGCTGAACTATGTGAAACAATTTCTGCTGAAAAACTACGGCGAAGAAAAGGGGAAGGAACTGCTGCTGATACTGCGCGACTTGGTTAACCCCGAGACCCGCATCGACCTAGAAGGCGTCTGCTCACAAATAAAGTGCAACACCGACTACACCACCCGTTACCACATGGTGGACTTTCTCTTTGGCCTAGCTGCCGCCGACAGCAGTTTTTGCAAAGCCGAAAACAATGTCCTGCGCACCATAGCCCAACACCTGGGCATTAATGCAAACGACTTTATCTCCATCTACGCGCGCCACGTGGGCTCGCGATGGAGCAACTACACCGGTTATGGTAGCGGCTACGGCAGGCGGAGCGCATCGGGAGGCTCGGCAGGCTACGGTAGCACAAGCCAAGCCAACCTAAAAGACCCCTACAAGGTGCTAGGCCTAGGCGCTAACGCCACAGACGAGGAGGTAAAAAAAGCCTACCGGCGATTAGCGATGAAATACCACCCCGACAAAGTGGCCAACATGGGCGAGGAAATCAAGAAAAGCGCCGAGGCCCAATTTAGGGAGATTAACGAAGCCTATGAGCAAATCAAAGCGGCCCGGGACATGAAATAGCGCATCACCCACACACAAACAGGCCTGGCGCAAGCCCTGGCATCGGCGCCCTACCTGCACAGTTTTTTTTGGGGGGGGGCAGCACATGCCCAGTAGGCGGAACAGCAACCGCCCTGCACGTGGAGGCTTGTTGGAAAGCCCTTTGTGGAAGGCGGCAAAGGAATTACGCAGGATTTGCCAGAGAGGGATTTTTGGGGACCTGCTGAAGAGGGTTTTTGGCCCATGCTGAAGAGGGCATTTCACTTTTTCCACCGCCACTAAACTGCCCTTTTTTACCCCCACCGGAGAAAGCATCCCTTGCGTCTGCTAGGCAAACAGACCTGCCCCTACCCCACCAGCAAAGACAAAACAAAAAACCACTGCAAACCTTTCGCTTGCAGTGGCCTCTGTTGTCCAACCAGGATTCGAACCTGGACTGACAGAACCAAAATCTGGAGTGCTGCCATTACACCATTGGACAAACTCGCTCTCTCACAAGCGCGGCGGCAACCAACGGGCAATCAACCGTTTGGAAGAACGCATAGTCTCTCTGACGCTTGTTTTGAGGTTGCAAAGATACAACTTTTTTTTGAATTGGGAGAAAAATAATTGCATTTTTAGGGATAATTGCATTTTTAGGGATTACCGCTCCCGGGCGCCCCGTCGGCCGGTTGCGACAAGACAACGGAAACGGTGAGCAAGGCTGTGGTGGAAGCAGTGACCCGGGGAGGATGGGCGGTACGACGGCCGACAATCCACAGGATGGTGTCGGTGGCATCGACAAGCAACAGCTGGCGCTGTTTGTCGAAAAGGGAGTACTTGTGGTCGGAGAAAAAATCGCTCAAGAGCTGGGTCCCCCGAGGCATGCCCAAGGGCTGGAAACGGTCGCCCTGGCGCCAATGGCGGAGAGAGAGGGGGAGAACAACTTTGTCGGCATCGAAAAGCGCAGTGCCAGGCGGCAACTGATTCCAATGCAAGGAATGGAAATCGAAGTGCTCGGTGCGAACAACGCTCAGACTGGGGAAGGATTGACAATCGTTTTTTTGCAGCGGATGCACAAGCAAGCATTGCCGGTCGAGCAAGGCGTGATGGGTTGGCGAGTAAAAATGGCGGCCCGGCTGGGAAGCCGAGAGAATATCCTCGGCGGTAGCGTAGTTGAAGCCATAGGGCCGAAGCAACTCGTAGAGCAACTGGGTGCGGCATTCCGGAAAGGGGAGCTGGAGACTCACCCTAACGGAGCCATCGGACCGAAGCTCGACCAGTTGGGCGCGCAAAGGTTGCACAAGGGCATTGTAGAGCCGTTCGAGCGACTGCAAGTGCACGATAGTCTGCGCCAAAGCTCGGTCGGCAGAAGGTTGCACCTGCCGCAGGAGCGGGAGCACCTGATGACGGATTTGGTTGCGCCGATACTGAAGCGAAGCATTGGTGAGATCCTCAACATGTTGCAGCCGGTGCCGAGCGGCATAGGCTTCTATCTCCTTGCGGCCGAAGGAAAGGAGCGGCCTTGCTACATTGCCCTGCAGGGGCAGGATGCCATGTAGCCCTGCGAGGCCTGTACCGCGTAGGAGGTTTATAAAAAAAGTTTCTGCAGCATCGTCGCGATGATGGGCAGTGAGGGTGACGGCATAGCCCTGACGGGAACGAACCTGCTCAAAAAAGTCGTAGCGAAGCCTGCGGGCCGCATCCTCCACGCACAGATGTTCGTTACGGGCGTAGTCTAGGGTGTTGAACTGCGCCACAAAAATGGGCACTTGGTAGCGCTCAGCCAAGCGGCGGACGAACTGCTCGTCGCGGTCGCAATCGCCTGGGCGCAGATGGAAATTGCAATGCGCCACAGCAAAGGGGAAGCCTGCCCGGTGCATCAAGTGTGCTAGCACCACCGAATCGATTCCGCCACTTACAGCAAGCAGCACCTGCTGCCCCGTAGGGAAGAGGTGCTGCTGCTGAATGTGCGTTATGAATTGGCGTAGCACTAGCGGACAATCATCTTGTGCATACGTCGCTGACCACCGAATTCGAGGCTGTAGTAGTAGACGCCCGAAGGCAAATCGCCCTTGCTGAAGCTAATGGTGTGGCGTCCATTGGAGTAATAGCCCTCCGTCTGATAGACCAACCGACCCACGACATCGGTTACGCTGAAGCGGGTGCTGCCAGCCGTGGGTAGGGAGAACTCGATGCGGGTAGACCCATCGCAGGGGTTGGGATAGTTCTGCTCGAGCACAAAGTCGGACTCGCGGACCATGGGAACATCTTCGAAATAGTTGATCACCCTCATGATGGTGGTCTGGTTGTTCTCGTTATCGTCACCGCTCACGCGACTGATGGTAGCCGAACCGACATAAGTTCTGGTGGGGGACTTGGGAATGGTCAGATAATCTCCCGTGCTGCTGATGAGAGGGATGCGGCGAGTTTCGCCTGGGGCGATGTCGTAGGTGAAGGCTGCCACATTGCGACGCAAACGGGAGCTACCATTGATGTACGCATCGATGCACATAACACCGTAGTAGTTGATGTTGCCATGGTTGGTGACCACTGCACGCAGACGGCACTGGTCGGTCATGTTCTCTTCGATTTCGATGGCATCGAGGGAGAGGTCGTAGTAGTAGTCCTGAATGACGGTGGAGGTATCGTTGCTAGCGTTGACATCGCCGGGCACCGAAACAAAGACCGTCAGATAGCGCCACTCGGCCGAACGTGGGGCAATGGCTGTGTCGAAGGTGTGGACCGCATGGCCGCCGGCGGGCAAACCGTGTTCGCGATAGAAGGTTTGCGTGTAGCGAGTGGATGTGTCATTGTCGTACCAGAAACCGACTTGGAAGTTATTGGCAGCCAAGCCGCCCAAGTTGTCGAGTACCACGGACATATATACATTGTCGAAGGCACGAAGGTCGATTATACCAGCCGTAGCGGAGATGTCGGTGACATTGGTAAGGCCGGCAATAGACTTGCTTAGAGTGTCGTTGTAAGGATAGGTGTCGTGCTCGTAGTAGCACCAAGCTTGGAGCTGCATAGTTCCCATAGTGGCACGCTCGCGGTGCTTGAAGGTGTAGTTGAAGAACTCCGTGGAAGCCAAGGGCCGACCCAAATATTCATGGAAGTTGACATACTCCACAACAGGCTCTCCCTCGTTGTAGACGTAGTAGACCCTGCAACTGTCGATATCGTTTTGGCCAAAGTTGCGGAGGCGGAGGGTGATGTAAAGCGAGTCGCCCGCTACAGAAAAGTCGTGCGGAGAAGTGATGTCGTAGAGATAGAGGTCGTTGGCCAAAGGTGCAAGAGCAAAGATGTCGCAGATGGAGTCGTTGTCGCGGTAGATGTCGCCCGAGAGACTAGTAGTGGCGCAGATTTGGAAGGTGTCGGGGAAGGCATTGGTGATGGTAAATGGGTGAGTGAAGGTGTACTCGATGTTGCTATCGGGCATCAGCGGGCTATCGAGACGGGCGGTATCGAGAATATAGAGGTTGACGCCATAGGGCAAATACTGCAGTTGGAACTCGTTGACAGCATCAAGGCCATAGTTGTGCACAACCACACGCGGATAGACTGTCTGGCCGAACTGGGGGTCAGTGGGGTAGGTCATGTCGGTGATGCCAATATCGCGTGAACGACGTGCACGGCCGATGGTAAAGTTGTCGATAGCCACGCCATCGCCAAAGGCAGCGGTGGAGGCGGTAGAGACCGGCGTAGTGTAGACAAAGCGGAACTGGAGGTCCTGGCCAAACTCACCGCTGATGAGCGAGGTTGGAATGCTGCAGCCTGTATAGGCACCACCGGGTGTGGAGCCCGTCCAACCTTGCTGCTCGTCGTACCAATGGTAGCCGGAACGGTCCTCATCGGAAGTCCAACGGATGTTGGGGTCGTCGACCTTGACCCAGTTGCCCTGATAGTCGCGATATTCCAAGGTGAGGTAGCTGCCCGCCGACATATCCTTGCTAAGCAGTAGCGTGATGGTGTCGGGGCGGATTTGCCGAATGCTGATAATGGGAGTGTAAAGGACACTGCGGTTGCCGTGTTTGCCGGTGACCACGGACTCGGTGGCGCTGGTAACGTAGGCATTAGGCTGGGAATAAGCCGAACTAATATTGGACTTGGCAGGGGTAGCGCGGACGAAATAGTTACGGGTGAAGTTGTTGTAGCCGGCAGGCACATACCACTTGTCGATTGTTTGGTCGAAACTGTCGATAAAGCGCAACTCAATGGTGTCGTAGATATGGTAGCGGTATTGGAGGGTATTGTTGCTGAGGTGGGAGGTGTCGCCGGGAACATTGACAGTGGCAGTGAAGTCGGTAGTGCCACGATAGAGACTAACCGAATCGATGCGCACCAACTCACTTTGGCCGGGCTGCAAATCGCCAGACCAATTGAGGGTGCCCGTTTGGGCGGGATGAAGCGCATCGGAGAAGGAGTAGTTGATGGTGGCGGCAGTGAGCGGGGTCATGCCCTTGTTGGCCAAGATAAAGGAGAAGTCGTGAGGAACGTCTCTGAGAATGTGGCTACGGGGCGAGGATACGCGGGTGAGGGCGGCATCGACTGTATCGAGATGCAAATCCTCGGTAACATAGAGCATGTACTGCTGCAACTGGCCGTTGCTGAGTTGGGCGGAGGTGATGCCGCTGAGGTACGAAGTTGAGTCGCCATCCACTATCACCAGCATGCGCATATGACCATATTGGGCTTTTTCGGGCGGGATGGTGATGACCTTCTGGTATGTCTGACGGCTATGGACCTTAACTCCCTTGTTGGATAGACCGCCACTAGTAAGAAGCAGATTTTCGTAATTATTGAAGTTGTATTGGCCATCGCGGTTGTAGTCGACTAATACAAAGAGACTAGCGGCAGTGCTACTGTCCATCTCGTTGAGATTGTTGGCAACCTCAATGGAAAGGGTGTCGGTGGTGCCTTTGCGAACCACCAGCCGAGGTATCTCGGCGCTAGCGGCATTGTAGCTGCCCAGCCAGAGATTGTTGTAGCCAATCATGTCGGGCATTTCGTTATCCAACTCGTTGAAAGAAACGCGTTTGATGTCGAATCCAGAGACATCGGAGGGAGCTAGGCTGTTGATGGAGTCGTAGGTTGTTTCGGCCAATGTATTGAAGGTATGGAGATAGCGGAGCGTGTCGTTGCCGCGTTCCTGATCGCCAGGAAGCATCACCCAAGCGTTGAGTTTGTAGGTTGAGCCAGTAAGCGGCTGATTGACGGCTAGCTGATGAGGGAAGGAGAAATTGAAGGTATCGAGATTGTCACCCACACGACCACGCAAACCGTTATAGCCATGGTTGGCCATGTTGATGCGGACGGTGTCGGTGATGGAGTCGAGCACATTTCTGCCATTGGAACTCAGCCATTCGAAGTGGATAGGAATGGTGCTGATGTCGGAACTGCCATAGTTGGTTATCTGAAGGGTAACGGTGTCGTTCTCCTCGTATACGCGACCCGAAGCACGGGGCGAAATGACCTTGGAGATTGACACATCGTGGAGTAACGGGGGATTGACCGTTACGCAAATCTGGGAGTAGTAGCTAGTGCACCCACGGCTGCTGACAGCGCTGAGGTAGTAACAGGAATCGTGAAAATACTGCGGTGTGCTGCTCCAATGGGTTGAACGGATGTAGTTGTTGTTGCCGTTGTAGAAGAACTCGCCGGAGACGGTGTCATCGCGGTGCCACCGGATTACACGGCTTTCGCTTTGAGTGGCCCAAAGGTTGCCATAGGAGCCGTAGTTGACTGCCGTATCGGATGGCGAAGGCATCTCTGGGGTGTGGTTGGAAGTGAAGCTGACATAGTTGGAAGTATCGTTGAGCGGCTTGACATCGTATTCGTGCGAAACCCAACCGCGCAAGCGAACGGTGATATCCTGCAGATAGCCAGTTGGATACAGGTTCGGGCGGCATTCGGGTGCAATGACGGTGTCGCGTGTGATGCCTACAGGCAAGGCAGAACCCCAAGTGATAGGCGAGCAAGTGCTGCTACCTGGGAAGTTGGGCATGGAAAGCGTGCTGGGCTGGTGACAAAAATAGTCGTAACCCAAAGTGAATTGGAAGTTGGCAGGGAAGTCCTTCTTGCCGGCATTCTTGATGGTGTATCTGATTGGCACGGAGAACATCCGGCAGTGGTTGGGGTCGACTGTTGAGTCGAGGGCCACGGCAACGACTTGAAGATCGTAGGCGGGATAGATGAACACCTGAGCCGTGTCGCGGTTATCCTCGGGATTCTGGTCGATGACGGGGGTGAGCGGATTGATTACTACCACAATATCCTGAGTGTCGACAATTCCCAAGGGCGAAGGAACCTTTACCGTGCATTGGAGCGAATCCTGAACGCCGATGGTTACCGTCTGCACTGCAGAGGTAGGCGTTGGGGAGACATTGCCCATGTAGGCATACCACGTGCAGGTTTCCTGCGCGTTACCGTTGTTGAAGAAGGTAACTAGCACATCAATCGAGTCGGTCTCGATGTTCAAGATAGTGGGGTTGTTACCAGTGGTGACGGTAGGAACATAAGGCAAATAGATTTTGGCTACAGCCACGTCATGCGTCTCACGCTGGGCATTGAACTCATGGGCACCGATAGTGGGTTGGGGAATCTGCGGACGGATATTTCCGTAGACATCCAAAGTGATATCTGGGTTGTACTGTGCATAGCCTGCGAACTGCGCGGTGCGGCACCCGAGGTCGTAAGGCTCGTTAACATAGTAAATCAGCGATTCGATGGAATTGTCGTCCTTGCTGTTGACGGTTCTAAGGCTGTCGAGGCTAGTGCAGTTGCTATTGCCCCAACGGACAAAGTTGCGCGCCCCGCTGGCGTTGGTGTCGCTGTTGGAGTAATAGACGTTGTAGTTGGAGCTACTGACGCAAGTGTCCACTGCTACGTAGTAAGCATAACCTTTGCTGGCATTCTCAAAGATGTTGTTGAACACCTGTACTTGGGAGGAATTCTGACAACTGAAAGTGCGAGTACTGGCTTGGTTAGCACCGGCATACAGACGGACGGTATTGTAGAATACACTCAGGTTGCGGGAGAGTGAGTCGACCCAAATACCAGACGAGGCAAGGGAGCCCACACCACTGCCATTTAGTGAAATCATATTGTTGTAAACGGTGATACGGTCCATATTGGTGCCGCGGCACTTGTTTAGGACAATGCCTCGCTTGCCACCTGTAGCGCCGTCTATCAAATGGACAAAGTTGCGCTGAATGCTGGCGCGTGTGACACCAGCCAAGTAGATGCCAGTAAGGGGTTTGCTATTGACGGTAACACCGGAATGAATGCTGTCGGCAGTGATGGCCACTGTGTCGACATTGCGCAAGTAGATGCCCTGGAACCAGAAGTTGGAGATTTCGGAGTTCGTTACAGAGATGTTCTCGCTAAAGTCGTTGTTCTTGGTCCGAATGCCATAGTAACCACTGTCGATAACGCAATTGTCGATGGTGATAAAGTGGTTTTCGCTACCCAAGAGCACAACATTGGCGTTGGTAGAGGAAGCGGTAGTCCGCTTGGAGCGCAACACCGAATGACGGAAGGCGATATTGGACGAGCCGGATATCGAAACAACATTGGCATAGATGTTGTTTCCGCTACCGCTACTATAGTTGGCGTAGAAGTAGAGGCTGTCGAAAGTGACATAGTTGGTAGCGTTGATGTCAACAACATAGTTGGCGGCACTGGTGGGCGCATAAGTTATCTTGGCCAGATCGGTAGCCCCTTGAATGGTCTTGAAAGTAATGGTGTTGGTATCGTTGACGCCAGGCACGCTACCCAAAGAAAGTTGCTCATTGAAAGTTTGCTGGCAGAGGCGGAAGACAATAGCACCGCCGACACCGGCATTGTGGAGGGTGTCGAGGGCAGTGGTGATATTGGGGAAATCCGAGTTGCTGCAAGAACCGATAATGTACTCACCGGCACAAAAACGCACATTGATGGTGCGGGTGATGGTGTCGTTGGTGCTGATAGTGTCGTTGCCGACACGCACCACGGCGGTGATTGTGTGACGGCCGGGGGTGAAGTGTTCGCGCAAAAGTTCCACGCGGGTCGAATAGCCTAGCGGCAGGCCTCTTAGGCTACCTTGCGTTTCCGCCCAAGGTTTGTTGTCGAGCTTATAGCGGAGTGTATATTGACTGATGGTATCGTTGCCCATATTGGCAATACGGACATACATGGTGTTGGTATCGCACGAGTTGAAGACTCCCGTAACTATGCTAATGTCCGGACCACCGGTACCGTCATCGTCCCAAGTTATGGTGGCATCGCTGGCAGGCGTGCCGGTTACTTGGACAAAAATTGTATCTTCGGCACTTTCACAGCCAACAGGCTCAAGGAATCCAATGAGCAAATCGGGACGGTTGCCTCCCTTGCTGCCTGAGGCGGCGGAAGACTGGTCGGTTGTGTTGTGCTGTTTGGTAATGACAGTGTTGGCTTGGGTGGTGTAGCGGGTAGAAGAGGCATTGTTGACGCCGGCTGTACTTAAGCCGCGAGTGATTTCGATTACGATATTGGAGGTGCCATCCCAAACAAAGTTGCTGTCGAGTTTATGGCTCACCCAACCTATGTTGTCGCTGGTGAGAGTGAAGTCAGCGTCGGTAAAAACTTGACTGAGACCTGTGAGGAAGGTACCGTTGGAAAATGTATTGGCAGTGGTGGTGCCCATCTTGATGGTATAGTAATCGAAAGTGAAGGAATCCACATTCACCGTATTGAGGTAAAAGGCCAAAGAGCTGATGGTCCCGGCAGTGTGCCCTGCCGCAGCAATCTGCTGTGCGGTGTAGAGGTATTGCTCCTTCACATAACGCTGCTTGGGCGTGTATGGTGAGGGATAGGCGTTGTTGGACACAGAACTCAGCGTTCCCACATGGGTGGTGGCATAGTCCTTCAATGCAATAGAGCGGTAGTAGAAGGTGTCGGGATGATAAATAATGGGGGTAATAAAGGAGCCCGAAGTGGTATCCAACGGATTGTGTGATGCGTCGGACCATATCACCCAATCGTTGGCAGGAATTCCAATAGCGTCAATCGTATCCGTGACGCCATATTGGACCATGCACAACGAAGCCACATTGGGCTTTTCGGGAGTATAGTTGGAGATGACTGAGATGCTGCTAGTGTCGTTACCGTGGTCGCTGTCGCCCAACACGCTGTCCACCCAAACCTTGACATTGAAAGTAGTATCGGACCCAGCATGCATATTGAGCGTTCTGGAAAAAGTGTGAGTGACACTGGATGTGGGTGCCAACCCAGGCAATGTGTCCGTGCAGGCGATGGTGGAACCGCCATCGAGGCTGTACTTTAGCACAACTGCTTGCGAAGTTTGAGCACCGTAGTTGTGGACCGTCACAACCACTGGCTCGGCTTGGGAGAGGTTACAGCCGGAATTCACCACAGGCTCGTCTACAATAAGGTCGGTTTGGATACGGTTGACAATGGTGATGTTCACTACCGACCGAGCTCCCTCGCATCCGTTGTCGTAGTAACGAATCAGATTCTCCTCCGTTTCGCCCATGTGCATCAGGTTGGTGGTTGTGGCCACTTGCCAGAGCGTGGCCGTGGCTGTGGGGGCACCCGAGGTGGGATTGGTGGGCCAGGAAATGCGGCGGGCACCGGCAGTGGGGGTGTTGACAGTTCCTCCGTTCTTGGACAGGTCAATGGCAGAGCCCGACCAAACGGCAGCGGGTATGCCCTGATTGTTCCAATTGATGGCCTGTGTGGAGGAGGCATTGATTACATTATTGAAGGCCACAGCATCGGCAATGCCATGACCATCGCGGTAGATGATGCCGAAGTGCGACGTGTAGGCAGGCGAAACCACAGCAGTGTTGGGTGCGCAGATGGTGCGGGTGGAGTCGGTAGCAGTTGCCGAAGTACGGAACTGAAGCACCAGATTGTCGCCCGGCTGAATGGTAACGGCGGGCAAAACCCAGATCTTGGCAGCGGCCGTGGGCTGAACAACCATGATGGTGTCGCCCGCAAGGTCGGCAGGGTAGTCACCACAGTTTGTCAACTCAACAGCAAAGTTGCCCGTATTCATCCACGAAGGCATAGGGTCGGTATGGCCGTTGGCTGTGCGGTTGACCTGCACCTCGGTAATCTTGACCAAAGGCAAGTTGCGCTTTTGTGAGATATAGAAAGTGGTATCAACGAGAAGGGGGTCGGTGGTGAGCGAAGGGCCGTAGTAGAACTTAGTGGTGTCGCTGTCGTCGTAGTACCAAGAGATACCCGAACGTTGCTGGCGCCCGTTTCCGGAGGTGTAGTAGCTCACAGGCCAGGTATTGATACCCGCTGTGGGCGTGATAGTGGCCGCAGTGTTATAGTTGACGCTCTGGTTGATAACTGCCGGAGCAGGAGCTGCATAGCGCGAGTTGACCGTCCACACGATGGTGTCGTTCAACTCATCGAGGTCCAAATTGCAACGCACCCACATGCGGATGTTATAAGTACGGTCGGTGTTGCCGGCACCACTCGGAAGGCTCATCGTGCGGGAGGAGAGGTAGGAGAGCGTGTCGCCGGGGCCAAAGTTCTGGTTCATCGTAAAGGACTGTACGGCGCCATTGTCGATACTGTAGTAAATTGTGACGGGGCTTGACGCAGAGTAGATATAGCTACCACTGCCGGTATTGGTGACAACAACCTCAACAGGAATGGAAGCAGAAGCACCGCAGTAATCGTTGTATGGAGAAACAAAGCCTATCGGCTTAAAATCGACGCTCAGCGCCGTCACCTCATAAGCACCCAAGCTAGGAGCTGTGGTATTGCGGGGGGAGCCAAACAAGTCGGTAGTGACCTCGGCAATGGGCATACCTACGTTACGAAGCAAGGAATTGAAAGAACGCAAATCGACCCGACCCGAGTTTGTGAAGTTGGGATTGCCTGAAACGGAGCCTTGGTCATAGGGTAGGGCAGCACGCCAAGTGTTGAGGTTGGTGTGATTGACACCACTCAACTTGTTGAGTACACCACTGACGGAATAGTAGCAGTTGTGGTCGACATGCAGGTTGTCGGTATTGGGACCCGGGATGAAAGAGAAGGCATAGTTGGATGTGTCGAAGGTAGCCACGACATTATTTTGGAAATAGCTGTTGGTAATCACATCACCGCCAAAAGTAGCAGCAGCGATATTCACGCGGTCCGGGGCATTCATGCGCACCGAGTTGAACACCACCTTCATGTAGGAACCCTTGATGATATTAAGCGGAGTAGTGAGCAGGTTGGTTGTACCGTCATCTGAGGAAACAACCATGTTGTTGGCCACTAGGCTGTACTGGGTGGAGCTGCCGTGGAAATCCGAAACACCGATGCAGCAAGCGCCCTTGGAGGAGTAGACTTTGTTGCGGGTGATCTTTGAGCCCTGATAGCAGTACTGCCCCAAAATCACATAGCTAGCATTGGTTTTCACGTCGTTAGCAAAATTACTGTCGACCCACACCCCGTTCTGGTTCACCACACGAATGGCTGTATTGACCTGATTGGAGAAATTGTTGGACTTAAGCGTATTGCCATAGGATCGTGTATCTGGAGCTGGGCCGGTTACGTCGGCGCCGATAGTGCCGCCATAGAAGGTACAGTTCTGCACCAAAGTATTGTTGGCGCTACTGGCACGTAGCAGAGCCTGAGCGGAGAGAGCCGTGGTGTTGCTATCGATAAAGGAACAACCAAGGAACTGACAGTCCAAGCTATTGCTGCCCATCTGCACCAGAACGTTGCACCGATTGTCGGAATAACGCCCGTTGTAGAAATTGATGTTCTTGAAACGGGCACTGTGGGCCTGGGAGATGTCCACCAGCGAAGCAGCATTGGTTGTCACCCCCTGACGGTAGCGGCGGAAATTGACCACTGCCGTAGCGGTGGCCGGCTCGAACTGCACATAGTTGGTCTCGGAAGTGCCTGGGATGTAGGGGAAGGTGGTAACGTCGTAGTTGCCGGCAGGCAGTTTCACCGTGGTGGGAGCATCAATGCCGCAACGGCTTAGTGCATAAAGGCATTTGTCGAGAGTAGTAAAGTCGTTGGAAGCACCCGACCCGATGGTCAGCACGCCGCTATATGGGCCGTTACAGGCCGAGAAGGGGGTGGCGATGCTGTCGTTATAAGGCTCATGGTCGATATAGCTGATGCCTCTAGAAGTAAGTGGACCACGAGTCCATGCCACGATGTTGTGGTAGCCGATGGTAAAAGTTTGGGTAGTGGAAACTACCACACGGGTAGAGTCGCCGCCGCCAAGCGCCCCTGTCCAAGAATAGGAGACGGGAGCCCCATTGTCGATGGAATAGTAAATAGTAGCGGAGTTCAGCACCGAGTCGCCATAGTTCTTCAACCATACGACCACGCTATCGGTGCCCGTGTTGCAAGGAGTGGTATAACTTGGATAAGCCATGGCACAAATGCCGGCATCGTAAACCAAAGGTACATTCTTGGTCTCAAAAAACTGTACCCAAGGACGCCTAGGCGAGTATTCGCCAATTTCGAACTGGTCGGCATTGGCACCAAAAGCGTCGAAATTGTATGCGCCATCGGCGCTGAACATCCAAAGCGACTGTTTGTTGGAGAGTGTGGGGATATCCTTGACGCTGTGGGCAGTAACATTGGTGGTGCCATCGTAATAGGTTTGGATAACCAAGTCGCCGCCACCATAGAAGAAGGTGTCCTGCAAAGTAACCATTTTATAGGAGCCGGCAGCGGCTTGCTCGATGGTAAACGAGCCATCGTAGGGTATCTGCATGGCATCGTTGGTGAAGGTCAGGTCCGATGATGTACGGTTTATCGAATTGGGTTTGTTGGCCATGCGGAACTGCAAATGAGGACGCGTCACGTTGCGCGGGGAGGTCTGTAGGATAAAACGGAAGTTGGTGATGTAACCTGGGCCAAAACCCATGGAAGCCATCGTGACACTGTCGTATATAAATTCGGACCGGTTGTCGGCAAAGGATGGGAACGGGTATCCAGAGCTATAGGAGGAGCCTGTTTGGTCGGGCTGTGCCGTATTGGTCCTGCCGCGCACACACCGATAAGTCCTCCACTGACTGGCATTCTTGGGGAAATAGGTGGTATTGGCATTAGTAGTGGAGTCCTTGGCCACGATGTGATAGCGCATCAAAGTGTCGTAGCCATAAAAGGGAATACGACCTTCGAAACGGCTCGACCCCGCCGACTGGCGGTGCAGATAGGCGGTGTCGTAGGAGGTTCTGTCACCCACTTGGTAGACACAAAACACTTGATTGCCATCGATGCCCTGAGGTACTGTGGTGGTAACATCGGCAACCAACTTAGCGCCGCGGCTGCTAGGATAGTTGATATAGTCCGGGAAGGCCCGCATCGTGATGATGGGAGCCACAATTTGGTCGTGCGAAGCACGCACCTTGATGTCATCGATATACCAGGCATCGGTACCTGTGGCCGAGGCACGCTCTGTTACCTTAAAACGGATGATAAGTTTTTTTTCCGTCAAGGCAACACCCTGCAAAAGGGCTTCCAAATCAAAGCGTTCGGATTTCCACAACTGATTGCTGGCCGAGGTGGCGGACGACCATTCGCTGTATGCTTCCTTGTGGAAAGCGCCTAAGGTGTTAAACTCGCTACTACCTCCTTCAATCATGTTGTAGTGAGTGCTACTCAACTGGGTCCAAGCCGACTCACCGGGGCGCTTCACCTCTATGATACAACCCTCGGTACGCGCAACC
Source organism: uncultured Bacteroidaceae bacterium (assembly GCA_964483145.1). Taxonomy (GTDB): domain Bacteria; phylum Bacteroidota; class Bacteroidia; order Bacteroidales; family P3; genus Colimorpha. The sequence goes on along the minus strand of CAZAAK010000025.1, from coordinate 10,527 downwards.
AACGACAGTGGCTGGACGAAAGCTATATGCTGGAACTCAAGAGTGTAGTAACGCAACGAAGCATTTTGCGAGAAGTCAATCGTATCCAAAGTCAGATAGTTGACCGCACTTTGCACATTGAGCATCTTCATTGCCCGGCTACCGCCAGAGTAAACCGACGCCTGCGGTGCGCCCGCCATCGAGCTTGTGGAGCACGATGTGGTGTAGTTCACCGCAGTACCATTTTCAAAGTCCTGGGAGAACATTTCATAGATTTGGGCCCGGGACGTGACCGCCGAAAGGGCAAAAATCAGTCCGAAGAGTAAAAATCTTTTTCTCATATTATTGTTATCTATTTTCCTTATTTTCACTATACTATACGCCAAAACACTCTTTCTGGAGAACCAAAAACAGCATTTTTTGAACCTACAAATTTACAAAGAAAAAACGATTTGGCAACATTTTTTTGTTTCTATATGTTAGTTCTGCACACTTCTCCTCTCCTCCCCTCAACACCCATGACATTACCCTATGCGGGAGTGTGACTTTGCCATGCATGAAAACACCTGCGGAGCAACAACGCACACGGACAAGTCCAAAGAAGTCCGTTTTAGTCACCCTTGCGCCTTATATATTTATGAACTTTTATATTTTGTATTTCAAAGGTCCCTAGCACAAAGACGTAAACTTTGCCCCCTTGACTGCACTAGATTTAGGACAAAAAAAATGCCACGGTAGCATCAACCACCGTGCAATCGATTATTACAGTGTACTTGGCGTAACCGTGCTACCGCCTTTGTCGCAATACCTCGTACATAAACACCGCAGCCGCCACCGAAACATTCAGCGACTGCACCTGACCCATAACAGGCAACTTTGCGCGCACATCGGCCATCTTTAACAATTCTGGGCTGATGCCAGTTTCTTCCGCACCCATAATCAGCAAAGTAGGCTTGGCGAAGTCAACCGACAAATAATCCGTCGCCCCTTTCTCCGTAGCGGCAACAATCTGCAATCCGCACTGCCGGGCCAAATTGAGAACCGTTTTTAAATTCTGTTCCCGACAAACCGGAACCCGCAACAAAGCCCCGGAAGATGTTTTAACCGCATCATCCCCCACTTGGGCTGTTCCGTGGTCAGGGATGATGACTGCATCCACTCCCGTGCACTCCGCTGTCCGCACGATGGCACCAAAATTACGCACATCAGTCACGTGGTCCAGCAACAATAACATTGGCGTTTTCGGCCCCTCCATCAACTGCGGGATCAGCTCCATCGCCTGCCGGAACTCTATTGGCGAAATCAATGCCACGACCCCTTGGTGATTCCCTTTACTCAATCGGTTCAGTTTTTCTACAGGTACAAACTGAAAGAGGATGTTACGGTCGCGGATGCGCCCTTTCAACTCCCCCGCCAAAGTACCGGAAAGCCCGTTCTGTATAAACACTTTGTCTATCCGAACACCACCATCTATAGCCTCTATCACAGGTCTCAAACCATAGATAACAGCCGACGTTTTCGGCCCGCTACCCTCTGCCTGATCGGCATTGTTTTTCCTTATAATCATCTTTTTTTGACTGCTGTTAAACTTATAAGACTCATGCTAACTCCCCTCACTTTACAATACCCCCATCTCGCAACACTATTTGCCTATCCGATTTCTGCGCTAGGGTGGCATTGTGGGTCACGATCACAAATGTCTGCCGATACTGGTCGCGTAGCTGGAAGAAAAGCTCGTGCAACTCCTGGGCGTTGTGCGTATCCAAATTACCCGAAGGCTCGTCAGCCAACACCACAGCGGGGTGGTTGATCAAGGCTCGCGCCACTGCGAAGCGCTGCTGTTCACCTCCAGAGAGTTGTGCCGGTTTATGCTCGGCACGACTTTCCACGTTCAGGAACTGCAACAGTTTCCAGGCTTCCTGTTTTGCTTCCTCCATACTCCGCCCCGCAATCAGCGCAGGCATACAGACATTCTCTATTGCCGTAAATTCGGGCAGTAAATTGTGAAACTGGAAAACGAAGCCGATATTCCGATTCCGAAAGCCCGCCAACGCCTTTCCGTTCAATTGGGTCACATCGGTCTGCTCGTAAAGGATCCGACCGCTGTCCGGTCGATCCAATGTCCCCAACAGTTGCAACAAGGTGGTTTTGCCTGCCCCGGATGCGCCCACAATACTCACTACCTCGGCCTTCCCGACTGTCATATTAATATCCTGCAACACTTGCAAAGACCCATATGACTTGTTCAAATGTTCTACCGTTATCATCCCTGCCCTATAGTTCTGGATATAAAAAACTTCGGGTATCTAACATTCCAATCCGTTCAAAAACACCCTTTCCACCTTATTCTCACCGTAGGCATACGGCAAATATTCGTAGGTAGGGATATCTTTTGTTAGGTAGAAGTTTGCCTTCTTACCCACAGCAATAGAACCCAACTCGTCGCTCACGCCCATGGCATATCCGCTATTGAGGGTAGTGGCATTGATGGCCTCCTCCGGCAACATGCGATAGTTGACACAGGCAAACGAGAGCACTAGTTGCATGTTGCCCGAAGGCGAAGAGCCTGGGTTGTAGTCCGAAGCCATAGCCACTGGCAACCCAGCCTCAATCATCTGGCGCACTGGAGCGTACCGCATGTTCAGGAAAAAGGCGGCTCCCGGCAACACTGTAGGCATGGTGTCGGAACCCAACAGACACTTGATTTCCTCCTCGCCTGTGAACTCCAAATGGTCGCAGGAAAGCGCATTGTGCCGCACTGCACACTGTATACCACCCGAGCAGGCCAACTCGTTGGCATGGATTTTGGGGCGCAATCCGTAACGCGCACCGGCCTCCAACATGCGGTCGGTGTCTTCCACCGTAAAGAAACCCTCATCGCAGAAAACATCGATAAAGTCGGCCAATCCTTCGTCTGCCGCCTGCGGAATCATCCTTTCAATTACCAAATCCACAAATTTCTTGCGGCAGTTGCGATACTCCATAGGAATGCCATGAGCCCCCAACAAAGTAGCCTTAACGGTAAGTGGACTGTTTTCCTTCAGACGACGGATTACGCGCAGCATCTTCAACTCTGCTTCCGGCGTCATGCCATAGCCCGACTTGATTTCCACAGCACCCGTGCCAAATCGGATGATTTGTTCCAAACGGAGCATGGCATCATCGTAAAGCTGCTGGGGATCGTCCTCCTGCACACGCTTGGCGCTATTGAGGATGCCACCGCCACGCTCGGCAATCTGCTCGTAACTCAAACCGCGAATCTTGTCGATGTACTCTACCTCCCTACTGCCGGCATACACCAGATGCGTGTGCGAGTCGCAAAATGTAGGTAACACCATGCGTCCAGTGGCATCTACCTCTTTGTCAAACATTTGCTCTTTTAGCTCCGTCATGGGGCCAAAGGCAGAGAATCTACCATCCTCTACAATCAAGAAGGCCTCTTCGATATGTCCGATATGGGCCATGTCGGCACCGCACACCTTCCTGTGGGGAGCAGTTTCGACCTGCAGAAGGCTTTTGATATTTCTAATTAAAGTTTTCATATGTTTGTTTTTTCAAAGTCAATGACAAATCCTCTCTTGGCACAATCCTACCCACTCAGAAAAGTTCCTTTTGATCCCCGCACCTTACCTTCCCTAGATGCCGATATGCTAGCTCCGTCGCCTCTCTGCCGCGCGGAGTCCGTTGCAGATAGCCCTCCTGTATCAGATAAGGCTCATACACCTCCTCCACCGTGCCGGAATCTTCCCCCACCGAAGTAGCGATGTTGTTGATACCAACCGGCCCTCCTTTGAACTTGTCTATGATGGTGTTCAATATGCGCAAATCCATTTCGTCCAGCCCGTTGCTATCTACATTCAATGCCTTCAACGCATACCGTGCAATATCGAGTGTGATGGTGCCGTCGCCTTTGACTTGAGCAAAGTCGCGCACCCTCCGCAGCAATAGGTTGGCAATACGCGGCGTACCTCTGCTGCGCCGCGCTATTTCAAAGGCCGACTCCGATGTAATCTTCACCTGAAGCAATCCGGCAGACCTGTTGACAATCCTTGCCAACGTTTCGGCATCATAGTACTGTAGCCGACAATTGACCCCAAAACGAGCCCGCAAAGGCGCCGTCAGCATACCCGAGCGCGTTGTGGCGCCAATCAAAGTAAAAGGCTTCAGGTTCAGCTGCACACTGCGGGCGGCTGGACCCGACTCGATTAGAATATCGATTTTATAATCCTCCATGGCGGAGTAGAGATACTCTTCCACCACGGGCGAAAGCCGGTGTATTTCGTCTATAAAAAGCACATCGTTGGCCTCCAACGAGGTAAGCATACCTGCCAAATCGCCCGGCTTGTCCAATACAGGCCCCGAAGTCATCTTTATATTAACGCCCAATTCGTTGGCTATAATATACGAGAGCGTGGTCTTGCCCAAGCCGGGAGGCCCGAACAGCAACACATGGTCCAGTGGCTCGTGACGCATCTTGGCTGCACTGACGAAAATCCGCAGATTATCCAACACCTGTTGCTGCCCCGCAAAACTGTCGAAACCTTTGGGGCGGAGCGCGCGCTCCACCTCACGTTCCTGAGCCGACTGGCTGCGACCGGTGGCATCTAAGTTATTGTTCATCCGAGTTCTCTTTGAGGGTGCAAAGATACGAAAAAAATGGAATATACCGTTTTTTTGTTTTTGGATCAATACTAAATCCGCCAAATACACGTTATTATAGAAACGTAAAATATATTGGCTATGAGATCTATTATCGTTGGGACCGACTTCTCCGAGGGGTCGTATGTAGCGTTGGAATTGGCCATCGACATTGCCAACCGCATGGGCTGCGGCATAAATGTCATTTGGGTGAAACGTCAAAAGCGTTTGATGGATAGCGAGCAGTTGGGTATCCTCTCCAAATTGGCCGAAGAGAAGATGATTTCTCTCTGCGAAAAATATCAGCCCAGGATGAAATCCGGCAAGATACGTTGGGAAATATGCGAGGGTAAGGTAGCCCCCGTTTTGGCCCGTCACGCTGTCCATGCCAACGCACCCTTAATTGTCATTGGCACCAACGGGGCCTCTGGTTTTGAGAAATACTGGATGGGTAGCACCGCTGTCCGCATCGTTCAGGAGGCCACGGTCCCCGTTATCACCATCCGACAAGGCTTTGACTTTCACAAGGATCTTGAGCGCATTGTGGTGCCACTGCGCGTCAACCTCAACTCCCGTCAGAAAGTTCCTCCGGCAGCCGAAATTGCCCGTCTTTTCGATTCAGAAGTGCACTTGCTAGGTCTCTTCAATGATGAGGCACAAACCAACGAGCTGCAGATTTATCTTATGCAAGCTGCCGAACTTCTTGGCAAACAAGGTGTCCGCTGTACCTCTGCCATGCAAAAGTATTCCAACTATAGCGATACACTCCTAAGTTATGCCGAAAGCATCAACGCCGACCTTGTAGTCATCAACACCGAGCAGGACCGCATGTTGGCACAACTCTTCCTGGGTACCAATGCCCAGCAGATTGTTCACAACGCCCAGATTCCCGTACTCTGCGTTCACCCGAACGACAAGATTTTTACTCTCACCAAGTCATGAATCAGGTAGTTATCGTAGGCGCCGGTGCCGCTGGCATGATGGCGGCTGTCGCCGCCGCCGAGCATGGTGCCAATGTTGTTCTGCTGGAAAAAATGGACCAAGCCGGCCGTAAGCTTCGCATCACGGGCAAAGGGCATTGTAACCTCACCAACACTGCCCCGATGAAGGATTTTCTCACCCATATCGGTCCCGACGGCCGTTGGATGCGCAATTGTTTCGCCCAAATGTTCAACACCCAGCTAATGGACTTCTTTGAGCAACGCAACGTGCCGCTGACCGAAGAGCGCGGTGGCCGGGTCTATCCCAAAAGCGGCAAGTCACTCGACATCTTCCTCGCCCTCATAAATGACCTCGAAAAGCGATCCAATGTGGATATCCGCAAGGATTGTACCGTCAAAAGTCTGACCGAAGACCAGCATGGGGTCCGCCTGCAAGATGGCACCACCATTCGTGGCAACGCCCTCATTATAGCCACCGGCGGTCTCTCCTACCCCACCACCGGCTCCACCGGCATCGGTTACCGCCTTGCCGAAGAGGCTGGCCACACAATTGTCTCTCCAGTGCCTTCGCTGGTTTCCCTTACTTGCAAGGAGCCTATACCTCAAGAACTTGATGGCTTTGTCCTCAAAAATGTAGGGCTCTCCATCACACACCCCGATGGTAGGGAAATTTACAATGCGTTTGGCGAAATGACTTTTACCCACAACGGCCTTGATGGCCCCATTGTACTTTCTGCCAGCCGCCATGTGTCGCGGCTACTTCACAGTGGCGCACAACTCATCGCCCACATCGACCTCAAACCCGCCCTCGATGCCGAAAAACTCGACCGCCGCCTCATCGCCGACCTCAACAGCAACGGTACCAGAATTTTCAACGATGCCCTCCGCCTTTGGCTTCCCGCGGAATTGGTACAGCTTGCCCTCGACTGTTGCCATATTGAATATTATAAACGGCTTCATCAAATCAATGCTGCTGAACGCAAACGTCTGCTCACCTTCCTCAAGGATGTCCGGTTTACCCTTACCGGCACTGGCGACTACAACAGTGCCATCATTACTCAAGGAGGGGTTGACACCAAGGAGATTAACCCCAAAACTTTGGAGTCGAAGCTTGTCTCCGGACTCTATTTTGCCGGTGAACTGCTCAACCTTGATGCCGATACCGGCGGGTACAATCTCCAAATAGCCTTTTCAACCGGCTATGCTGCAGGGAAAGCCGCTGCATTGCAACAGGTTCTGCCTTAAAGAAACAAGAGTTTATGAAGTATCAACTACCCTCCTTTATTGTCGTTGCTGCCTTTGCCTTGCTCACCGTGCCCGCCCATGGGCAACTGCTCAAGCACTACGAAACGCAAGTTAATTCTTTCAAGCTATACGATGCTGCCTCATTGGCCAAATATGCTTTTCAGATTGACAAACAACGCAACCGCACCAAGGATAATCCTGAAGACTGGGAAGATATCATCTTCGTTAATCGCGACCGCACCAGCCACATCCGCCTCATCCACCACCCTGGCGATAAAGCCTACGAGATGGCTGGTTTCGAGGTCCGTCAGGGTATGCCCGATGCAGACGAGGGATACTACTCCACAGTACCCGACAAGGTGTTCATGACCCCCAACGGCATTATGTTAGGTCTCAAAGAAAACGAAGTCACCGACATTCAAGGCAAAACACATGAGATTTTTCAAGAGGGCGATTACACAGTACACCGCTACTACGATGGCTTCCGCCAGTCCCCAATCCTACGCCAATACAATCAAACTGGCTACATTATCACGTTTTGGTTCCGCAACGGAGTGCTGGCCCGATATAGTTTTGGTTTCGAATATCCCTAATCCAGAAGGCTTTACAATAGATTTCGATCACTTGGCTAGTCTGCCCCCACGCTCGAACTCCTCCACTGCCACGGTAGCCTCTTCCCATGCATTCATTTGACTATCCAACTGGTCTTTGAGCGACTGGTACTGCGTATAAAAGTCGCTCCCCTTCGCATTTCCGGAAGCCAGTTCAGCTTCTTTTCCGGCAATGGCATCCTCCAATCGTTCAATCTCTTTTTCTATTTTTTCCACCGTAGTGCGCAGTTTCCGTAGCTCCCGATCACGATCTTTGCCTTGCAGGTATATCTGCCTACCTTGATTCGGCATGGTTGCTACGCCTGTGCCTTTATCGGTTTTTGCCACCCGCTCATCGATTCTCTCTTTGACGTTTTCGGCCTGCCGCCAATCAAGGAACTCATATATGCCTCCCTTAAATTCGTGTATGCCTCCATCACGAAACTCATATAGTGTATCCGTCAACCCGTCTAAGAAATCACGATCGTGCGAAACTACGACCAATGTGCCAGTGTATTGCAAAAGGGCATTCTTCAAAATATCCTTGGAGTCCATATCCAAGTGGTTGGTCGGCTCATCCAGTACTAGCAGATTAGATGGCGTCAGTAACAATTTAGCCAAAGCCAAACGCGCTTTTTCCCCACCAGAGAGCACCTTCACCTTCTTTTCGCAATCTTCTGTATCGAAAAGAAATTGTCCAAGAATATTGCGAATTTTGGGCCTAATATCACCCGTAGCTATATCATCAATAGTCTGGAAAACCGTTTTTTCACCGTCAAGCATCGCTGCCTGATTTTGGGCATAGTAACCCACCTGAACCTGAGCACCCAATTTGAATGAACCGGTATAATCCCTGATGTCGCCCACAATAATCCTAGCCATGGTACTCTTGCCCTCGCCATTTTTGCCCACAAAAGCCACTTTCTTTCCCGAGGTGAGTAGCAAGTTGACATTGTCGAAGACTTGCAAACTGCCGTAAGTTTTGCCCAACCGCTCCGCCTCTACCACAATTTTGCCACTGTGGGGTGCCTGTTGGAATTGGAAGTGTATGTTCTCCGTGCTCACTTCGTCCACTCGCACCATCTCCATTCTGTCCAACATTTTTATTCGCGACTGCACCTGTTTGCTTTTAGTGGCTTTGTAGCGGAAACGTTCAATAAAAGCCTCAATTTGCGCCACCTGGCGTTGCTGGGCAGTAAGCTGCGCCATCTGCGAAGCTCTACGGGCCTGCATCTGAATAACATATTCCGAATAGGAACATTTGTAGTCGTAGATACGACCCGCGGTAATCTCAATAGTCCGACGGGTGATGTTGTCCAAAAAAGTACGGTCGTGCGACACTAGCACTACAGCACCCGGATACCCTTGCAGAAAGTTCTCCAACCATTGAATCGACTCGATATCCAAATGGTTGGTAGGTTCGTCCAACAACAAAAAATCGGGTTGCCGCAACAACAACTTGGCCAACTCTACCCGCATCTGCCAACCACCGCTGAACTCTGCCACAGGCCGATGGAAATCGGTATGCTCAAATCCCAAACCCAGCAATACCTTTTCGGTATTTTCCTGTCGGCTGTCAGCGCCTAGCAAAACTATCTGCTCAGTCACTTCGTTGTGCCGGTTAAGTAGGCGCATATAGTCATCGGATTCATAGTCATCGCGCTCGGCAATTTCCTCCGTCAACCGCTGCTGCAGGGCCAACAACTCGTCGATGCGGCTAAAGGCAGTAAGAGCCTCGTCTATCACCGTGCGAGTTGTGTCGGGGACCATTTCCTGCGGTAGGTAACCTACCTCCTGCCCCGACGAGATTACCAAACTGCCAGTCTGTGGCTGTTGCCATCCACAGAGTATCTTCAACAAAGTCGACTTCCCTGCGCCATTTTTGCCCACCAAACCTACCCGGTCGTGGTCGCCAACGTTAAACGTTACGTTATCAAACAGATTCGTTCCGGTGAACTGCACCGACAAATTATTTACTGCAATCATTCTTATACCTTCTTGACATCTCCTTACCTTCTGAAAAGCGTACTATTCAATTGGGGCACAGATTGTTGTCTTGGTTTACGCCATTACATTACGCTTCCCTCAATTCTTATAAATCCGAACAAAAAGAAAGGCTCAAGAATTAGGACGCCGTCTTAATTCTCAAGCCTCTTCCTTCAAACCAAAGCAGAGACCTACTGCAGGCTGAAACTGACGGGGAGGTTGAACTGCGAACGAACGGGTTTGCCGCGTTGCTTACCAGGCTTCCACCTTGGCATACTCTTCACCACACGCACAGCCTCTGCACCACATCCACCGCCTATATCACGCAGGATCTTGATGTTGCCAACGCGTCCGTCCTTTTCAACAACAAAGGACACGAACACACGACCCGTAATGTTATTCTCTTTTGCCAACTGAGGATACTTGATATTGTCGGCCAAGTACTTTGACAAAGCCTCAAGACCACCGGGGAACTCGGCATCCTCTTCTACAACCAGGAAAACCTCCTCTTCTTCTTCAACAACTTCTTCTTCAACCTCAACACGGGTGAACTCTTCCTGAGCCTTGTTGGCGTTATCCTCTGCATTAATCAAACCTACCTCATTCTTGATTTCGGCATCGTTCTCAACAACGGTAAGGTCGGTGGCAACAACCTCGGTCTCCTCTGGAGGAGGTGGCGGAGCCGTTTCCTGCTCTGTGTTGATAATGTCGGCGTCAATTTCCATATCAGCGGTACGAGTGGAAACTTCTTTTACTTCTTTGTCGTACGACCTGACATTGAAAGCGACCAAAGAAATAGCCAAAATGACCACCAAACCGATTTCGACAAACAGTCCTCGACGATTTTCGATGTCTGCCTTTGGGGATTTTTTTGCTTCCATGTTGCTTATTTTTAATTTGTTATTTGCTTTCTACGATGCTTTTCGTGCATTCTTTTCCAACCCCAAAATTAGCAATTTTTCTTGAATTATCAACAATCTGATGTAAAAAACCGAAAAAAAATCCCAACCGAGCCAAGACGAAACCCAGCACCCCAACCCAAGGTATCATCCGGACTATAGCACATAATATCACACCCGCCCACAAGAATAAAGCACTATAATACTCCCGGAATTTTAGACAACCGCATAGGTTGCAGAAAGAAAAAT
>CAZAAK010000024.1:0-27558 GCA_964483145.1 uncultured Bacteroidaceae bacterium | reverse complement strand
ATGGGGAGTACTATAAACTGAATATTAACCCTGTCTAAAAATGGGGAGTACTATAGTTAGTGTTCAGAGCGGATATAAGATGGCCGGCTGATAAAGGGATTATGGGAAATTTATTGTGTTGGGAATTGCCTTGATTTCGTACGGGCAATGTTATGTAATGGTCATCGCAAGGAATGTTTTTTTGAAAAATGCGATTTTATTATGGAATATCCGAAAAAAAGTTGTAACTTTGCAAACTCAATGCGAGTGCTAGAATGAAGGCAAAATACGATACTATCATCCAGTTTAATGGTTTAAAATCAGGTAAATATGAGTTTAACTATGCTTTGGATGGTAGCTTCTTTGAAGGCTTCGAAAACGAAGATTTGAAAGACGGATCGGTCGATTTTGCGGTAGATTTGAAAAAAAAGGAGCGCTTATTGATGATAAAATTCGTTTGGAATGGGACGATAAAGTCGATATGCGACCGATGCCTTGGCGAGTTGGATATTCCTGTGGGTGGAGAGCAGACTATTTGTGTGAAGTTCAGTGACACGGAAATCAGCGAAGACGAGAATATGGTTTACCTCCCAGAGGATGCCTACCAGATTGATTTGGCCCAGTGGATGTATGAGTTGGTGGCAGTGAGTATACCGATGCAACGGGTTCATTCAGAAGGTAAGTGCGATCCAGAAATGCTCAAGTTCATTGCAGAAGAAGCTGATGAGCAAGAAGTGGAGAGTAGCAATGTGGTGCGTAAAGACGGAGAGATAGATCCTAGGTGGAACGCATTGAAGCAGTTAATAGAAAAATAAACAAATAAAATAATAGTTATGCCACATCCAAAACACAGATTCTCGCAGACCAGAACGGCCAAGAGAAGAACGCACGACAGCCTGGAGAAAGCGCAGCTTACTACTTGCAGCAACTGCGGAGCTCTAGTAATGTATCACCATGTATGTCCCGAATGCGGGTATTACCGTGGTAAGCTTGCCATCGAAAAGAATACCGAGGCATAAACAAGGGCTTTTCAGGCGAAAAAGATAACGCTCACCAATATGGTGAGCGTTTCTTTTTTTGCGGTTGCAAGATTTGTTGTGACAATAGGTTTGGTTTTTGTCGCAGTCTTGGAATTAAACTAGTTCGGCATACAGGTCGTTTTCCGTGGCTTGTGTGATGCGAACATTGTAAAATTCGCCAATGCGGAGAGAACATTCAGCCGAAATTAGCACTTCGTCATCAATATCAGGGCTATCGAATTCGGTACGGGCAATGTAGTAGTCGTTTTCAATCCGGTCAACAAGTACCTTGAAGGTACAACCAATGCGTTCTTTATTCTTCTCTAGTGAGATTGCCTCTTGTATAGCCATAATTTCGCTTCGGCGTCTTTCTTTTTCCTCTTCGGAGATTGGGTCGCCCAATTTTTCAGCGGGTGTCCCTTCTTCAGGTGAATAGGCGAAACAACCCATACGATCGAATTTGGCATCCTGTACAAATTGCTTTAATTCTTCGAAATCTGCTTCTGTTTCACCGGGATATCCGACAATCAATGTGGTTCGTATACTTACTCCGGGTAGTTTGTCGCGGAATATTTGCAGCAAATCGAGAGTACCTTTGCGGTCGATACCTCGTTGCATAGAGCCTAGGATTCGGCTATTGATATGCTGAAGAGGAATATCGATATATTTGCAGATATTATTGTATCGTTTGATGGCACTGATAGCATCCCTAGGGAATGAAGAAGGGTAGGTGTAGTGGAGTCGAATCCATTGGGCACCGCTTTCGGTGGCAAGTTTCTTCAAGAGGTCTCCCAATCGGCGTTTGCCATAAAGGTCAAGACCATAATAGGTGGTGTCCTGTGAAATGATAATGATTTCTTTTACCCCGTTTTTAACCAATGATTTAGCTTCGTCTATCAGATCCTCTATCGGGCGCGAAACATGTTTGCCCCTGATGAGAGGAATGGCGCAATAGGAGCAATTTCTGTTGCAACCTTCGGCAATCTTTAGAAAGGCATAGTGTTTGGGAGTGCTCAGAGTCCGCTCTGATGTAAAAGGTTCAATGGGTGAAATTTGCTTACTTTCAGTGTATAGTGCATCTTTGATAATGTTGTCCCATTGGTGAACCCCATACCATCGGTCAACCTCTGGCAACTCTTGTTGCAACTCTTTCCGATAGCGTTCAACCAAACAACCCACAACGAACAGTATGCGACGTCGACAGTCTTTAGTGTGTCGTCGGTTAAAATTCCGTTTGTCTTGAATTTGCTTTAAAATAGTGTTGACAGATTCTTCCTTAGCATCTCCGATAAATCCGCAGGTGTTGACAATGACCAAGTCGCAATCGTTTTGTTGGCGATTGAAATAAACTGTATGTCCAGCCGAGGAAATGTGACCCGCAATATTTTCCGAGTCAACGGTGTTCTTGCTACAACCTAAAGTGACAATATTGGCTTTCATCATCTCTTATTGTCGAAAAGACTGTCGACAAAATCGTCGGCGTTGAATACTTGCAAGTCTGTCATCTTTTCACCAAGTCCTATATATCGGACAGGTATTTGGAACTGGTCGCTGATACCGATGATAACACCCCCCTTTGCAGTTCCATCCAATTTGGTGAGAGCTAATGCATTGACATCTGTGGCAGAAGTGAATTGCCTGGCCTGTTCAATGGCATTCTGTCCAGTGCTTGCGTCTAGAACCAACAGCACTTCATGAGGAGCATCGGGCATCAGTTTTTGCATTACTTTGCGTATTTTGCCCAGTTCGTTCATCAGTCCAACTTTGTTGTGGAGACGCCCTGCAGTATCGATCAGCACCACATCTATGTCCTTGGAAATGGCTGATTGTAAGGTGTCGTATGCCACAGATGCAGGGTCTGCATTCATTCCTTGTTGCACAATGGGCACATCTACCCGTTTGGCCCACAGTTGCAATTGCTCTACAGCTGCAGCGCGGAAGGTGTCTGCTGCGCCCAACATTACCTTTCTCCCTGCTTGTTTGAATTGGTAGGCAAGTTTGGCAATAGTGGTGGTCTTGCCTACACCATTCACCCCTACCACCAGCACCACATAGGGATGGTGAGGTAATGGGGCGTCAAAATCTTTGGGGAATTTACCGTCGTGTTTTCTTAACAGAGCGGATATTTCGGCGCGGAGGATAGAGTTGAGTTCGGACGTGCTGATATATTTGTCCCGTTTGATGCGATTTTCCAAACGCTCAATGATTTTAAGGGTTGTCTCAACTCCTACATCTGAGGTGATAAGGGTTTCTTCAAGGTTGTCGAGCACATTGTCATCAACGGTCGACTTTCCAAAGATTGCCTTGGATAGTTTCGAAAAAAAACTTTCCTTGGTTTTATTGAGACCTTGGTCAAGGGTCTCTTTCTTTTCCTTTTTGCTAAATAGGGCCATGGCTTATATCTCTTGATGATAGAATGGAATGTAGCGACTTTGGAGATTGTTCGTAATTATTTTACACCCAATTTTTTGTTCATTATAGGGCGAATTTCTTTATCGAAGATTTTTTTATATCTTTCCCAATTGTAGCGTGCGTTGTCACCCGAGGCAAAATACCAAAGGACCATGATGAAGTCTTCGGGAGCATAATAGCCTTGAACAACGGTGAGCTGTTGTTGGTCGGATTTGAAGATGCCGAATGAAGGGAATCCCATTCGGGCGCCCAACACTTTTTTTGCGAAGTTGTGGGTATTGCGTTTGGCATTGGGAACTCCGGGGGTGTTGTTGTATTTCTCGCCGTACCAAGTAAATTCGTTGTTGCTTTCGGCATCAAATTTTACTGGAATATAGTAGGTGTTGAGAATTAGTGCTACTGTGGGGCTACTGAATGTTTCCTTGTCCATCTTTTTGCACCAACCGCACCATGAGGTGTAAAAATCAACAAAAAAGAGTTTGGCGTTGTTTTTAGTGTCGGTTTTTGCAGCCTGTTCGATGGTTTTCCATTGAACAGTTTGGGCCTTGCTTATGCCGGTTACAAAGCACCCGAGGATAAGAAGAAGTAAAATTTTTTTTGTCATGTTTATATATTTAATTGTATGATTTCTAGTAGTTTTGTAGATGTATCTACCAATCGTACTGCCAATCCGAGTCGAACTCTTCTGAAGCCGGATCGTATACCTCCTCGCGTTCTTCACGGTCGCGCACACGGAAGAGTCGGCCCAACCAGTCATCTTTCTTCGACTTGGTTTGGGTTGACTGTTTCTTGTCTTCTTCAATAATCTGAGCAATCTGCCTAATGTAATTGTCTATGTATGCATGTGCGTGAACTTTATCGTAATGTATGTGAGAACCCGTATAATAGTGGTGAATAATGCTATCGTAGGCAATGCCGAGACCAACCATACGTATGGTGCCTTCTTGCGATAGACCCACCCCATGTCCAAAGCCATGACCAGAAAGGGTTATGCGCTGAGTTGTGCTGTCGTGCAAAACTGAGAAAAAAGTTGATTTTAGTTGAAAATCGGTGCGTATGCGTGTTAGAGGTACACCGCAAAGACGGGCCTTACGTTGTGATTGGCTGAAAGTGAGCAATTCGTTGCGAACGCTGTCATTGGAAATGTCGAGATTGTGTTTTTTGGAAAAGTAGTTTAACCATTTAGTTTCGTCAATGACCTTCACCCATTCACTTTGTCGCATGTGGTAGGAAAATGTGTCAGGCACCGATCGCAGATAAGGGACTGCCGAACGCCACACATCCTCAGAATTGGCAGTCTGACCACCGCTATTCGAATGAAATGGCGTTTCAATAAGTCTTTCATCTTTATCCACTATAGTCATACCGCAACTTTGCATTGTGCCTAACATGATGTCGGGTCGGACACAACGGTTGAGATAGGCCTGGCAATGAACCTGATCACAAAAATTGTACCCGTCCTTTTGGTGTTTGTGAATGTTTTTTAAGGCCCAAGTACGCGAAATGATAGCTTGCACGCGGAAGATGTCGCTTTGTGTGCCATATATTTCCGACTGAACGACGCCTGCTATATAGGTCTCAAATTCAACATCGTTGACAATGAGCAGTTTGCCGTCTTTTCCTACGTTGACAATAAGATTGCCTTCATAGGTGCGTTGTTTGGCGTTGCGTGGGTTGAGACACAGGATGCAGGCTGTATCAGTGGCAGAGAAAACAACTGAGGGAAAGTTGCCATAGTCGTAGCCGTCTATTGACACATGCACTTGCTTACCATTGGGGGTGAGCTCCACCGACTTGTCGTTGCCTACTTCAGTGGCAATGGTCAGGGAGTCTCCGTTATAGAGGTTATAAGTGCCCAAGTCAAAGGAAATATTGATAAGTTCGATGCTGTTTTTGGCGAACAGCCGTACCTTCACGCGCTCAGCGGATGCACCGAGCGCAATGCAGATGAGGCAGAGTATGGCTGTGAGATTCTTCAAGGACGGGTATTGTATTTTATTGGCGTAGAAATGGTGCTATGCAGTGGCGCAAAATTATATTGTATACATTATTTTGCTACGTTACTTCTTAATGTGATTACTGTTCTTGCCGATATTGATAGCAACTTCTGCAGTCCGGTCGGAGGCACCGGCATTGCCAAGGATGGTATGGAGGTGGGCGTATCCGTCGATGATGTTTTGGCGGGCTTGCGGATTGTTGGTGATGGTGTCAAATGCTTTTTCCAGCCGATCGTTGGTGAGGTCGTTTTGGATAAGTTCATCGACTATGGGCGCATTGGCAATAAGGTTAGGTAGAGATATATATTTGATTTTATTGCCAATAAGTGGGCGGGCAATGGCGGCTGAGATGGCGTTGGCGCGATAGCAAACCACTTGTGGAACATTAAAGAGCGCTGTTTCCAATGTGGCTGTACCAGAGCAGACAATAGCTGCATATGCACAAGAGAGCAGATCGTAGGTTTTGTCGTAAACCACGGATATATTTTGGGCTTTACCAATGATGGATTGGTAGTATTTGTCGCCTAACAAGGTCATTCCGGCAATGACAAAATGATATTCAGGGTGTTTGTTTGCCAACAGTAGCATGGGTGTAAGCATCTTGCCCAATTCCATTCTCCGGCTACCAGGGAGCAACGCAATAATGGGTCTGTCGTCCTGATGGGGAATTGTAGTGGACGATTTGAATTGCGTCACAGCATCCAACAGCGGATGCCCTACATAGACTGCTTGTGGAAAGTGATTACGGGCATAGAAGTCCTGTTCGAATGGTAGAATGCAGCAGAGTCTGTCCAAATCGCGACGCATCGATTTGATGCGTCCTTGCTTCCAGGCCCACAGTTGTGGTGAGATGTATTGGACATTTCTGAAACCGTGTTTGTGGGCAAATTTGGCAATTTTTAGGTTGAATCCAGGATAGTCGATGTAAACGATGACGTCGGGTTGAAACTTAAGGATGTCTTTTTTGCAAAAACTGATATTGCCCAACACTGTTTTCAAATGTAGTGCCACTTCGACAAATCCCATGTAGGCCAAATCTCTGATATGGCGCACGAGAGTACCTGTGACAGCCTTCATCTTATCTCCGCCCCAATAGCGAATTTTTGCTGAAGAATCCTTCCGAAGAATGGCTCGCATGAGGTTGGCACCGTGCAAGTCGCCCGAAGCTTCACCCGCTATGATATAATACCTCATTTTAGAAACCGGATGTCGTTAATCAAAAGTAATAAAATGATTTTTAAGCATAAACCAAAAGTATGCAATAGCTGTGACGAAAAGGGTGGAAATAACTGCCTTTAAGGTGTCTGGGTAGGCTTGTTCTTTGGCATAGTACCGCAATAACAAGACAGGTGGTACTAGCGCAATGACAAACCATCGGGCATTTTCCAGTATAGACACATGCAGAAGTGTGAGAATTAGGAAAATTAAAGCTGCGCACAATAGTTCAGTGATAACAACACTCAGGATTCCTATTGCAATATTATTGTTGTTAAGAAGCCTTTTCATAGTTCGAGGTTCTTGATATTGGGGATATTCTGCAAATTGGTAAAATCGGGGCTTACTGGCACCACAGAGACATAGCCGTCGCTGAGGTAGTACTCATCTGTATCGTTGCCCGGATTGTTGCACACAAAACGGCCCGTCATGGACCAAAACGGCTCTCCGTGGGAATCAATGTGCTTTTCCAAACTGTCCTTCCAAGAGGCACGGGCTTGTCGGCATACACGGATGCCTTTGATTTTATCGGTAGGCAGATGAGGAATGTTGACATTGAGGGCAGTGAAATCGGGCAGGGGTGTCTGCAATACTTGTCTGATGATGTGCCGGACGAATGGTGTGCATGGGTCAAAACTGGTTTCGGGGCTGTGACTGAGCAATGAAAACCCTATCGATGGTAGTCCGTTTAGGCAACCCTCCAACACCGCACCCATGGTGCCGCTGTAAATGATGTTGATGGAGGAATTGCTTCCATAGTTGATGCCGGAAAGTACTAGATTGGGACGTCGTGGGCAGAAATGCTCAAAGCCCATCTTGACACAGTCGGCAGGGGTGCCATCGCAAGCGTAGTATTTAACATCCTCTTCTTTGTTGGCCAGATAAACGTGTAGTGGGCGCAGACAGGTGATGGAGGTACTGAGTCCGGAAGCATTGCGGTCTGGAGCTAGCACAACTACCTCCCCAAATTCACAAGCCAAATGGACCAAATGTTGAAGTCCGCGTGAGGCAACTCCATCATCGTTTGTAATGAGAATGAGGGGCTTCATGATCTATTCCTTAGCAAATGGACTGGCCTGCTGGCCAAGATAGAAGCTGGCGGGCTGCAAAATATTGTCGAAGACAAAATACTGGATGAGCACTGTGTCTGTATTGTCGATAATGGCGTAGAGTCGGTTGAGGTCAAACATCTCGTACAGGTCATCATTGCGCATTACCAACGAGTCGGTGGGATTATTATACTTGATGTAAGTCTTTACCTCCCGAGTGACGCCTTCGGTACTGGTAATATGGAGGATTGCACGTGGCCCAGCATTAAAGGATGTGTCCATATTGCTGTTGGGCACTTGGCTAGCGAATTCATCGAAATTTAGGTTGTGAAAACAGGAGAGCATCTGTGCCACTCGGGCAGTGTCGAAATCGGAAACAACTTTACCGGCTTGTTTGAAAACAAATCCGTTACCATCCCGAAGCACTGTATAGGACTCTTCTGGGGTGGCAGGAATATTAAGTTCAACGCTTTGTAGCTTGGTAATATCCCAATGGACTATAACATGGCTACGCCATGCCATCGGGTCAGAAACAAAGCGTGGGGTAAGGTATCCTCGGAAGCCAGGAATGTGAATGATATAAGGTGCCTTGTCACCGTCGCGGTACATAAAACAGGCCATCATATCCTGGGTTTCTTGCCCAACAAAGTAGGTTACAGTGAGCTTTTCATGGGGAAAGAGGCGGATCTTTCCACCGAACCAGTCAATAAAATAGCGCGTTTGATAGACTTCACATTTTGTGGAGTTGACAGAAAGGCGTTTGACAGCTTGGGGTATAGCGTTCTTGTTCACCTGCTGACGGATGCGCATATCGTGTAGGGTTTCGAGAAGAATTCTTATCATGCCCTTGTTGGCTGGGTATGTTCCATCAACGGTCCATGTGGTGTCGGACGTGCTGTCGGCATCGGCTACACGTTCCAGCAATACATGGTTGTTTTCTTTGTCCGCTAAAAATATCTTGGTAATATTTTCAACGTCTTCCACATGGAAGTCTTGCTCGAAAGTGGCGTCTTTGGAGCCCAGCTTGGCAACCACGAGTGCAACAATGCCAATAGCGACAACGATCGAAAGGAGAATAGTTAGGTTCTTTTTTCTTTTCATCTTTTACAGAATTGTTTGCGGCGAATAATAATGATAACAACACCGGCTAGTATGATGATGCCGGATGGGAGTAGGATATTGAGTAGCTGATAGCCGGTGCGGTCTTCCTTGACCTTCATGACGTCCAGTTTGCGAATTTTGATGTTGCGTGAGCGGCTGGCAATGGAGCCGTTTTCGCCTACAAGATAGTCTATGCAGTTGAGTAACAATTCTTTGTTTGCATACATGGTTTCGGTATAGAAGTCATAGCCTAGCGGATAAGTAGTGCCATCGTTGTAATTGAACCGGTTTTTAATGATGTCGCCATCAGAGAATACAATCATCTTGGTGCTGTCGCCTTCAGAACGGTAGCCCATAGCGGGAATCTCCATAAACTCGGGGGTAAGTCGGTTGCGGAACATCGATGGAAATTTGCCCTCCAACAACACGGCTATAGGCACGTTTTTATGGGTAAAAAGCCGCTGGTCGGGTTCGGTCTTGGCCTCATTGAGATCATAGATGGCAGGCGAATTTTTTATGCGGGTATATTCCGAGGTGGCTAATAGAACGGTTTTATTTATACCATTGTCTATTAAGTCTATACTGCTTACAAAGTCGGTTTTGATAAGGTCGAGGTTGCGCACAATAGGGTGTGGCGACATAGGTACAATTTCCGGAAAGTATAGCCACGGTTGAAACTGAATCTGTGGCTGATCACCTACCATACCAACTGTCATGGGAATGGGGCGGCAACGCACATCCATTAGCAAGTCGGAGTTGACTCTTACGCCATAGGTGAACATCATCTCGTCCAAATTGAGCGGGAATCGGGTGGCAATGGCCTGTCCGGCATTCTGCAAGCTGTCAAGGTCAGCATCCAATGGGTCAATGAGCCACAGCAGTTTGCCACCGTACATCACATATTGGTCAAGGATAAAGAGGTCCTGGTCCGAAAAAGGTTGTGTGGGTTTGGCAACAATGATGAGGTCGTATTTGTTGTGGAAGTGGAATTCGGTGGAGTCTTTTGCATCTTGAGTGCGTCCGGTGAGCGCATTGATGTTGCCGTCCAAACGGGCTGTATCCAAATTGTAGTAGTCGTAGAGTGTGGTGATCAGATCACCCATATTGGGCAAAGGTAACTCTCCGTGCCCGCGCATAAAAGCCACTGTGGGCTTTTGACCGCGAGACAGAGCCCGGATGGGGTTGGATAGCACATATTCCAAACTTTGGATGGAATTGTTGAGTAATTGGGTTTGGTCTACATACTTTTGGCTCTGCAACAGTTGAATGGATGTTTCGTTGCCTTTGTAGATGACATCAGCGGCCGGTATTAGCACTTGAGTGGTGACACCGTTGCCAGTGCTTACCTGTATTTGGGTGGGTCGGATTCCTTTTTGTGCTAGCTTTTGGTAGAATACTTGGCGCTCTTCTTGATTATCAAAATTGTTGGGGTTAACAAATTCGTACTGGATGTTTTTGTTGTATGCCCGGAACTGGTTGAGCATCTCTTTGGTCTCGTTCTGTAGACGTTTGAAATCAGCGGGAAACTCACCCTCGAGGTAGACCCGGTAGAGCACAGGTTCGTCCACTTTCTTCAGTAGACTCTTGGTCGATTTGGAAAGTGTGTAGCGCTTCTCCGAGGTTAGGTCCAAACGTGTAAAGAAATAATAGCTGATGACGTTGGCAAAAATCACGATAAGGATGCCGGCCCCCAACTCAATCCAATGGCTACGGCGAAGGTCTTTCTTTTTGCGCCATCCGTGCCATTTGCGGCTCTGCAACACAATGCGGGTGGCAAGCATGAAAAGGGCGATTACGGAGGCAAAATAAATGACATCCCGGGTATCTATCACACCGCGACTAATGGATTCGTAGTGATAGCTCATGCCAAGTGAACGTACCAAAAGGTCCGCATTGCCCAGAAAGCCCATGTGGTAGACGGCTTCAAAGCCCAAGTGCATGAAGGCACTCATCAAAGCAGCCAGGATGAAGGCAACAATCTGGTTATTGGTGATGGAACTGGCAAAAAGACCAATGGCCACGAAAGCGGCACCTAGCAGTAACAGACCAATGTAGGACCCTGCCACACTGCCGGTATCAATGTTGCCCACGGGGTCACCCAATGTATAGACGCTGAAATAGCACACCAGTGTGGGTAGTAAACTGATCAATACCAGTGTTAACCCAGCAAGAAATTTAGCCCAAATAAGGTCCATTTCGCTCAATGGCTTGGTGAGCAACAACTCCATGGTGCCGTTTTTCTTCTCTTCGGCAAACATGCGCATGGTGATGGCCGGAATGAGGAAGAGGTAGAGGAACGGCCCGATGATAAAGAGTCCGTCCATGCCGGCAAATCCATAGTCAAGGATATTGAAGTCGCCCTTAAAGACCCACAACATGAGTCCAGTGAGTACCAAATATACGATGATGGTCAGGTAGCCAATGAGGGAGGAGAAAAAACTGGCAAGTTCTTTTTTGTAGAGTGTGAACATTCTGTTTTTGCAAAAAGATAGTTGAATGATGTGGAATTATTCAAATTTAAAGCGTTTGGAGCGGAAAGAACGGCCCTGATAGTCGCCCAGGGAGAGCTCGTAGACCACCTCGGCCATCAGACTGGCATTTTTGGTAAGTATGTCGCGGTTGATGTTTTCCGAGATATCGCTGGGCACGTGGTTGTAGCTATTACCCATATAGCCTGTGAACACTAATGAGGGTATGCCGATTTGGGCAAAGGGTGCTGCATCACCGCGGGGGTAGGTGTGCAGACTCTTGACCAACGATTTGGTAGAAACAGTGTCGTTGTGATAGGCAATGTCCCATAGGCTTGGAAATCGTTTGTTGCCCATTACGTTGATGCTATCACCAGAGCCGATGGTCTGTGCATTGATGAAGCACTCAACGTTTTTTAGTTTGGAGAAATTGGAAACAAAGATGCTTGAGCCCAAGTTTTCCAACTCACCACCAGAGAAGAGTACAAAGACAATGGACCGTTTGTTGTACTCAATGTCCTTAGGAGCATAGGTGGTCAGTAGGCGGGCAGTTTCCAATACGGCGGCAACACCGCTGGCGTTACAGTCTGCGCCAGGGAACAAGCATGTACTCCCCTGCACCCCAACATGGTCCAAGTGGGCTCCCACAACAACCAGTTCCTGTTTCATGCGGTCATCGTAACCGGGTAGATAGCCAATGATATTGGCCGTAAGGGCATTCGGTTTGTATTTGGCGTTAATATTGATTTCGAATTTTTTGCGCAGATGGAAGGATTGTGGGGTCAACCCGTTCTGCAGTGCCGCAATGGCCGAGTCAAGGGCCATCTGCTCATTCTCCAACAATGAGCGCCCCATGTCCATAGTGGGCTGAACCACAGGAAATGTGGCTTGGTGCGAACCTTCACCACAGTAAGCTTGATGTTGCACTTCGTAGGAACGGCAGGATTCGGAAACATTGATGCAGACCAACCCCACGGCACCGTGTTTTTGGGCAACTTCGGCTTTTTGACGCAAGGTTGCGTACTGACTAGTGACATCGCCTGGCAGAAACTCTGGCACACCACTCAAGCAGAGCACTATTTTGCCTTGTGCATCCACTTGTGCGTATTCATCAAAGGCACGGTTGTCAATTCCCCAGCCACAAAAGACCACTGGAGCATTGGTGTATCCGCGCCCGGTCATGCTAGAGCAGACATAGTCACGGCCCAGTACGTAACGGTTGCGGGTATCGTTGTCATTGACATAGGTGTTGAAATTACAGTTTTCGATTTCGTTATATTCGACCTCAAACCACTGTGCCCAATCGCCCTCCCATGGCTTCACTCCGTAGGAAGATAGCACTTCGACCACATAGTTCGCAGCCTCAATATAGGATTGCGAGCCGGCCATGCGACCTTCATACTGACTGTTGGAGAGTACGCGGATATGCTTCATCAGTGTATCGGTGTTGGCGCGGAGCAGAGTGTCTCTAATAACTTGTTCTTGTGCACCGGCTATGGCGGGCAACAGCGTAGCCATAATGCAGAACATGGCAATGAGCTTCTTCGTTTTCATCAGCTTGTCTTTATTATATATTATTTTATTTTCTTGATAATAAATATTTTGGTACATGGCGCGCACGCCGTGCAGACTAGCAAAGATACAAAAAAAAGACAACACGACAAGAAAAATGTTTGTAACCACAATTGCAGTTCAAGCACTTCCTTGGTGTACTGCGTTTTGTAATGCTACCTTTGGCTACAGAAAACCCAAGGTGGCTGGACCTATTCTTCTGAGTTTTGGGAAATAAAGCGTCTGTAGGCCGAGAAGGTGTTGGCGCGCGAGAGAAAACCCACATACGTGCCATCGTCCTCTACCACAATGAGGTTGTACCGATTGCCTAACTTGAATTTGTTGACCACATCGAATGGTGAGTCGCTCATGTGCACGATATCCTCGTCGTTGAAGGTTATCATCAAGTCCTTGACGGTTATTTTATCGTATAACTCTGGACTGAACATGATGTCGCGGATACTATCCATTACTATCAGTCCCAAGAATTTGCCTTTACTGTCTACCACGGGGAAGAGGTTGCGTCGGCTTTGTTTGATGGCTTCTACAATGTCGCGCAAGGTGCCGTCTTCGCGAATGGTTACAAAGTTGGTTTCAATGAGTTTTCGCAAATCCATTAGATGCCATGCCGAGGCGTCTTTGTTATGAGTCATCAAATCGCCTTTTCGTGCCAAATGGCGTGCATAGATGGAATGCTTCTCAAATGGCTGTACGCAAATATAAGTAGCTGTTGCCGTGATAAGTAGTGGCAACATCAAGGCATACCCTCCAGTGATTTCAGCAATGAGAAACACTCCCATGAACGGAGCATGCATCACCCCTGTCATCACCCCAGCCATGCCTACTAGTGCAAAATTGGCAGTGGACTGTTGAGGTAGCCCCAACTGATTTCCCAAAGCGGCAACAAAATAGCCTGTCAGTCCACCAACAATCAATGCCGGTCCAAAGGTGCCGCCAACCCCTCCGCTACCAATCGTGACGGCGGTGGCTATGGGCTTGAGCAATATTAGCACCAATAGAAAGAGTAACGCGAACCAATTGTTTCCCTGGAAGATACCGAAAAGACTGTTCTCAAACAACGGGTCCGTGTTGCTGCCGTTGAGCAAAGCGGAGAGCGACCAATAGCCTTCGCCATAGAGCGGTGGAAACAGGTAAACTATCACACCCAAGGCGAGTCCGCCCACTAATATCTTCCCAAACCATTTTTTGCTTCTGCCAAACCAATTCTCCACCTTGTCGGTGCAACGGAGAAAATAAATGGAACTGAAAGCACAAAAGCACCCTAGCACAATAAGGAATGGTATTTGACTGAGTGTAAAATCTTGCGTGACATGAAAGGCAAATTGTACATCAGACCCCATGAAAAAGGAGGCAACAGTGGCGGAAGAGAGCGCCGAAATTAGCAGTGGCACAGCGGTGGTCATGGTCATGTCAAACATTAGCACTTCCACTGTGAATAGCACTCCCGCAAGGGGAGCTGAGAAGATGCCGGCTATGGCCCCTGCGGCGCCGCAGCCGAGCAGAAGCTTTACCCCTCGTTTGCTTACATGGAAGAATTGCCCCACATTGGATCCGATAGCCGATCCAGTAGTGGCAATAGGGGCCTCAAGACCTACACTACCACCGAAAGCTACGGTGAAAGTGGATGCAATCATAGAGGTGTACATATTACTTGCCGGCAAGTGGCCTTTTTTGCGTGAGATGGCCAGTAGCACATTGGGGATGCCGTGACCGACGTGCCCCTTGATGATATAGCGCACAAAGATGACTGTAATCAGAATGCCGATAAGAGGGGTGATGATAATCAAAACACTGGCACCACCGGGTGCGCAGTACTTGTTGCCGAAAACCTGCACGTAGCGCCCCACTACATGCACGATTGTTTTCAAAAGTACTGCTGCTGTACCGCTCAGCACACCCACAATCGCGCTTAGTAGTAACAAATAACTCTGTTCCGGTAAGTGGCGCAAGCGCCAAATGTGCAATTTCTTATATAGTTCTGCGGCCGTCATTACGGGAAAAACTTGGGCGGCAAAAATACGAAAATTTTCTCATCTGCGTTATTCAAAAGGCAAGATTTTTTTCGCTCTGTCCGGTACATGCCATTGTGCCATAGGATGGGTGAGTCCAAAAACATTGAATATTCATGAAGTTAAAGTTGTTTATCTCTATCATAGCAATTGTTCCAGTTGTGACGTCGTGTGTCTCTATGAAGGAATACGAGGCGCTTCAGCAACAGTATTCTCAATATTCCAAAAATCTCAATGTTGCTAGGCAGGAGCTTAAGGAACTTAGGGAAGAGAACGCTGAGTTGGTCCGTCAAGGTCAGGCTATGACCGTAGCCCTAAGCGATATGACTGTAGCCAATCAGGAGTGCGAGGCTACCGTGGCTTCCATCAATCGGTCCTATGCGGCTCTTCAGTTGCGCTACGACACCACTGTGGAAAACTATATGCAACAACTTACTGGCAAGAATCGCGACCTTTCCAAAGCCAACAAAGCCCTTCAAGAACGAAACCGCGAAATTACAGCCAAAGAAATGGCTTTCAAGGAAAAGGAAGAACGTTTGCTAGCGCAGCAGCGCGACCTTCAGGAGCGTCAACAGCAAGCGCTTCAGAACGAGCGCGCCATTGGCGAAGCTCTAGAATCCAAGCAACGTGAACTCGAGCAGTTGAAAAGTTCTCTAACCAATGCCTTGGTTGGTTTTAAGGACAAGGGCCTGAATGTCGACACCAGGGACGGCAAGGTTTATGTTTCCATGGAAGACAAACTATTGTTTGCTTCTGGCAGTTGGGCTGTTTCGGACCAAGGCGCCGAAGCCATCAAAAACCTTGCCGCAATCTTGGAGCGCAACCCTGACCTCAGTATTATGGTGGAAGGTCATACCGACAACGACGCCTACCGCGGCTCTTCCGCCATCAAAGACAACTGGGACCTTAGCGTTATGCGTGCCACTTCCATTGTCAAGCTTCTACTCCGGCTGGGCCCTGCTATCGACCCTGCCCGTGTTGTTGCTGCCGGCCATGCCGAGTATTCTCCAAAAGTCAAGAACTCCAGTGCTACCAACAAGGCCAAAAACCGCCGTACCGAAATAATCCTCACACCTAGGCTCAAAGAAGTTATGAAACTAGTAGAGTAGGGTTGACTTTCCGGAACGTGGGAGTATCCTCTGGGCAGTACCTGTTGGCATGCGGCAAATGTGGCTATGGGCATTTGCGCCGTTGGGACTTCTCTTGGTGGAATTGCTGAACTGTTGACCTCTCACCGCTTTCTTTCCTTTGGAGGTATGGGATTTTCGGGTTTCTGGCGGTCGCCAATAAGTCGACATCCCCCCACGTATCGTCTAGCGTAGTATGCCTCGTTGGAATAGGAAAAAATCACTCCCGACGAAGTGGCCGCATGGATGAACCGGAAGCGCCCTGTGTTTGTGTCAACGTCAGCCACGATGCCGGTGTGCCCCACACGACCGTTGGCTTCGCGACCTTGCCAAAAAACCAAGTCGCCCCGCTGCAATTTCTTGGGGTCTTTGATTCTCCGCCCCTGGGCATATTGGGGTTGACTTCCGCCGGGCAAGGTGATGCCGAATTGCTGGTAAACATAGCGTGCAAACCCAGCACAGTCAAAAGCTTTAGGCCCTTTAGCTCCATATCGGTATGGCTTGCCGAGGTGCTTTTGGGCCTCTTCGAGTATCAGGTCGGCAGTGTCGGATTGTGGGGCGGACTCCTTCGCCTTGATCCGCAAAGGTGCTATCAGGACGTCTTCTGCTGCCCTAGTATTGTTGTTCCACGGGCTGTGGTAGGGTATCCCTTCCTGGGCCGATAGTGCGTTCCCAAGAACTAGAAAGACGAGCGCTGTTATGAATTTGCTGAACTTGCTAGATACTATGGCAGTCGGGTGTAGGTGTATTTTAAGTTTCATCTGCTCCTTTCAAGTATAGGGATTCTGTTTTTGCGGTTGTTTTTTCGCTATAAATGTCTAGTGCCACAATCACTGCTGTGAAAGCCCAAAATGGAACGGAGAGCTTGTCCGTGTCAAGGAAGTTGTTAAAGACACCATGGATATAGTAGGTCAACAAGCTGAGTGTGAAAGCTAGTGCCAGGTGGGACACTTGCCTGTCCTTTGCAGTGCGGTAGAGGCGCACACCTGTGGCAAAGGTGGTCATGAAGATGCTGATAACCAATATCAAACCAGGGATACCTTGCTCGGTAAGGGGCCCAATGTATTCGCTATGTGCATTGCCTAGATTCCCAGCATTGGTGCTGATGGTAGAGAGCTGATAACTGCGTTGGTAGCCAGCGTAGAGAAACTGATAGGTGCCTGGGCCGCAGCCAAGCATTGGATTTTCCTTCCACAAGCGCAGGGCGGATGCCCAGCGGTTGAGACGTTCAAGGTTGCTGGCATCTGTGGAGATATTGGAAATGGACTTGATTTGCCCAGAGATGTCGTAAGAGCTGTCCTGATGGTTTTTGCCCAGCTTGTAGAGCACATCGCTTTGGTAGACGAAAAATATACTTACACCCAAACCAAAGAAAAGCACCATCCATTTGATTTTTACTCCTATACGGATAAGTATGTATACCCCAATAGCCCCCAACACGCTAAGCCATGCGGCACGGCAGTAAGAAAAGAATAGCCCCACCAAAAGGAGCGCAAACAATGCCAAAAAAAGTATTCGAGTCCATATTTTGCCCCCTTGACTGAAGATGAAATGGAAGGCGGCAGGAAGGAAAAGAGCAATGGCGCAACCGTAGGCGGTGTGGTCGTTGTAGAAAGGCTTCATCACTCGGTGGAGCGTCTGCAGGTCGCTGAAGTTGCCCAAAGTCTTGATTGTTGCGATGGCTATGACGACAATCAGTCCTATAGCGTAGCACCAGAAGAACTGGTGGATTCGGCTTTTGTTGCGGAAAATCTGGGTGGCGGCAAAGAAGAATGGCATCACAAACCAAATGCGTGCCAACAGGTATTTGAACGACACCACGGGCAGGGTGGATGTGCAAGAGGTAATGAGCATCCAGGCTAGGGAGGCCATTAGGCTGATGCTGATGGGGTGCTTGAGAATCCGCATGTCGTAGCTTTTGCTGGCTAGCACGCGAAAGAAGAACATCAGCGTAAAGAGAATCATCATAGGCTCCACCGGCATGGAAAGCTCCATTTTGGGGAAAATGGCAAAGTCTATGGCAAATGGGGTTAGCAAGGCCATGCAGAGCAGACCCGTCTCGAATTTGGTGATAAAAAGCAACAACACCAGTCCTGCCAAAGGTAGCAAGGAGAGGTAGTAAAAATCCCTCAGAAGCAGGATTGAATTGGCTACAGTAAACGCCAAAGTTATGGCAACAGCAACGAAGGCGGTTCTGTTTTGTTTAAGCCAAGTGAGCATCTGGGTGTGTTGGTTGTGGGTCGGTATCTTTTTGTGGTGGCGGACTATATTTGAATTGGAAAAGGAATGTCAGGCTTCGTCCTGTTTCTTTGCAGTGCCAAGGAGAAGCAGCACAAGAACGCACATGACAAGAGACCCAAAGGTGCCGAGAATGACAATGACGGCGCGCTTGGGATAGGCTTTCTTGTCGGAGGCTACTGCCTGGTCGAGCATGAATTTGTAGCTGATGTTCTCGTTCATATCCACCTCGGTTTGGGCAGCACGGGTCTGTAGGTCGGCAAGTTGGGCGCATTTTTCGTCAATGAGCTTGATTAGCCCAAGAGCGTATTGCGGGTTGTGCTTGAGGCTGTCTTGCAACAATTGAATCTCGTTGCCCAACTTTTGGCAGACCCCGCTCATGATTTCTGCCGCATCGGTGGCGCGGTCGTGGTGAATGCGGTGGCAGAGCGAATCGTAGTTGGTGGCAATAAAGTTGGCCATATCGGCGGCCCATTGAGGGTCGACATCTAGTACCGAGACTTCCACGCCCAGATATTCGGTGCGTTTGACATTCACGTTGCCGCGGTACTGTTCGTGTAGTTTGAAAAACTTGTGGGGATCTTCCGGGCTGATGCCGTAGTGCTCCATTAGGTTGAAGTGATTGCAAACATCGCGCTCCATCGACTCCGACAGGAGAATCTGAATGCAGTACTCGCAGTCGCGCTCTATGCCGTAATCCATGAAGTCCAGGCTGTAATGGTAGTCCATAATAGCCTTGCTGAGGCGGTTGGAGTTGGTGGGGAAGAGCGTTGCGGTCGACTTGAAGCGTGGGGTAATCATTAACGATACCACTATCGACGCAGCTAGAGCAACGACAAAAACGCCCAAAAGCAGTTTCCACCAACGGCGGAAGAAACGGATTGTTGTATTGTGGTCGTAGTCGTTGTCAAAAGATCTGTCTGCCATAGTATCAATATTTTTTTGTGTCTGTTGTCAGTCGATGTCCGGTAGCAGGAGGCCGTGCATGGGCGCAAACACCCTTTGCCGCAAATTTTACTTGCTGGCATAACCAATTCTACTCGCCTAATTGACATTAACGTTGCTGTCTTTTTATTATTGCCCCAAGTGGCAAAAAATGGCTTGGGTGGCTATTTTTTTATGCGGAGGGGTACATGTATTTTTTTGGGTGAGAGAGCAAATTGTAAGTCCTGCCATAGGCCTCACGTCCGGAAGAAAGCACCGCCAAGATGGGGCCTGTACCGAGCGCCATGCTCTAAGCGTAGGCGAGAAGTTTTGCGCGTTCGCGCAATTCGGGGCTTGTACTGCGTGCTCAGCGCTAAGTGTAGACGAGTCCTGGCTATAGCCGAACTGTGTCCGGCTCGCAAAGGGTGGGTAGGGCATGGGTAAGGTACAGGAAGGTGTGTTGTGGGTTTGTTTCTTTGTTTACCTTTTGTTTACCTTTCTTTTACTCTTTGTTTACATTTTATTTAGCTTAGGTAAACAAAAGGTAAATAAAATGTAAAGGAAAGGTAAACAAAAGGTAAATAAAAAGACGACTCCACCTACAATCCACCTGTACTCCACCTACACTCAGTCCATACTCCAGCCACACTCAATTCATAGTCCACCCACCCTTTCCATTCTCCATTTCATTGGTCTCTGGTTGGCAAATATAGTGTTACCATACAAATGTAAAGAAGTTACCAGCACCAATATTGTACACAGCTCTTCTTTCTTGGTTGTATTAAAAAATCGTAAATTGAATCTACTCTATTGTCAATTCAAAAGAATGTTGTACTTTTGTAGTGTTCTAGTAAACTAGTACACTGTGGTAATATAATAGATAATTGGTTGATTTATACTATAATAATTCTTGCTACACGAAAGAAAGAATGAGGATTAAAACGCAAAAAACAAGATATTGGACGAGAAATAGGGGCCAAAATACAAAACACTGAGATAACTTGATAAAAAGCCATCACAATAAAAAGCCATCACGTAGATACAACTTGGTCCGAAGTTACCACGAATGCGATATATGAGTCAAAATACAAACCAAAATACCAATATAGCTGCAATATGATAAAGATTGAAAATTTGGATTTTAGCTACAAGAAAACGCCGGTGTTCCACAACATCAGTCTTTCTTTCCTGCCGGGCAATATCTATGGCCTGTTAGGTGAGAATGGCGTGGGTAAGACCACCCTTCTGAAAATTATCAGCGGGCTGCAGAAACCCCTGCAAGGCAGTTGCATGGTGGATGGACACAGGAGTTTCGACCGCGAGCCGCAACTGCTTGAGAATATTGTTTTTCTGCCCGATGAGGTGATGTTACCCGAGAATAGCACCCCCACCAAATATGTGCAGGCGCTAGCACCATTCTATCCCAAGTATTCCTACGACACGTTCCTCCGTCTGATGCAGCAGATGGAAGTTGACCCATTGCACCGCTTCAAGGAGATGAGCTATGGCCAGCAAAAGAAGTCAATGATTGCCAGTGTCCTTTCTTTGGGAACCAATTATGTGTTGTTGGACGAGCCCACCAATGGCTTGGATATCCCCTCTAAAGCCGAATTTCGCAAGCTACTCACCCAACGCACCACGGACGACACCACCATTATTATTTCCACCCATCAGGTAAAGGATGTGGAAAATTTGATTGACCCCATTATCATCCTCAACCACGACGAGGTGTTGCTCAATGCCAATGTGCAGGCTATCACGCGTCGGCTGAGTTTTACCTACGATGCAGCTCCCGAGCCCGATGCCCTCTATTGGGAACAGATGCCTGGCGGTTGCCTGAATGTGTGCGTCAACCGCAACGGCTACGAGAGTCAGCTGAACATCGAGGGGCTTTTCAATGCGGTATTGCACAACAAGCAAAAGATTAAAGAGCTTTTTGAGGAAGAACAGAGGGGATAGACTGAGAAAGAGTGAATAGTAAAATTGAGAAGAAACAATCCAAAAAAACAACAGTTGATATGAACAAGAACTTTGAATGGAACCGTTTTTGCAAAGTGATTTGTAAGGATTTTGGTAATATTTGGTACCAAGCTGGCACGTCCCTTTTGATAATCACGTTGTTGCCAATAGGCGCATGGTTGCTTTGGTGGGCTATTCCGGGGGCGGGAAGTATTGCTCCCGAGGTGCGTTGGGGATTTATTGGGATGGTGATTATTTTGGCTTCGATAGTGACGCCTTCGCGCTTGTACCGAGTCTGCAACCTAACAAAGGAGGGCATCTATTTTGCTATGTTACCCGCTTCGAAATTGGAAAAATATTTGAGCATGGTACTCTTCTCCGTCTTGGTATGCCCCCTGATGTGTTTGGCTGGTAGCATTGTGCTGGACTACTTCCTAGCTCTGTTGCCATTCGGACCTTATGAAAAGTGGTTGTGGCAGACCGACTATCTGGCCGAGTTTATGGATGAATACCGCGTACTTGTGTCTGGTGATTTTGCCTACGACGATGTGGAAAGGATGCGTGTTTTTACCGAGGTGTTTACCCTTGGCAACATAGTGCTGTATGGGGTGTTGTGCTATCTGTACAATGCGGCCATCTTTTTGTTTACCAACACTATCTTTAAGAAGCACAAGGTGTTGCAGACTATCCTGTGGGTGTGGCTGATTAGCTTCGTGGTTAGTCTTGTCTGCACCCCGATAATGGCCCAGAACAGCAATTGGATGGGCGTAATCCTTTCCGATGTCGACCCTGTGCATAGCATGAATGTGGCCTTTTGGTCCACAGTGGCAGGAACTGCCGTAATGGCTGCTGTGTTCTTTTGGTGGGGCGGATATAGGCTGAAGCGGATGAAATACTAGTGGGTTTGAATTTTTGTGTTTAATCATTGCTTTGCAACTTTAATTGACAATAAGATGAAAAGCTTAGCAATTATAGCAGTAGCCTTGACGGGAGCCTTGGTAGTGGGAGGATGCAAACTTACCAACTACAAGGATTTAGATAGAGCCCTAAATGGCTATTCCGATGCCAATACTGGGCTGACAATTGGTGAGGCCGGCGACAGTAAAACCTATCAGAAAGGTCCGGCAACCCTCGGCGTTGGCAATTTGAGGGAACTGACCATCGATTGGCTCGGCGATTCGGTTAGCGTGAAAGCATACGATGGCAACGAGGTGCAACTGAGCGAAACCGCCAATATCGCCCTCGTGGACACCACCACCTTGCATTACACCCTTACCCCCGAGGGCGAGTTGAAGATTTGTTTTTGCAGGCCAGGGACGAGAATTAAGGCGAAGGATATGCCAGAAAAGCATTTGCTGGTGCTGTTGCCCCGCACACTTTGCTTGGACGAAGTGGAAGTCAATGGCATTTCGCAAAGAGTGGCAATAGACGAAATCTGCTGCAAATCTCTTGAGCTTAATGGCGTGACGGACTGTACAATGCTTAGTAGGTGCCGTATGAAGCATTTGGAGTCAAGCAGTGTTGATGGAAACCTTGAGGCTGTTTTCGACCAATTGCCGGAGGATATTGAACTGAATAATGTGAGTGGCTCAATCGTTTTTCATATACCTTCGGATGCTGGTATGACGATAGAAATGGACGGGCCGAAGACACGCCTGCATAGCGACTTGCCTTTCAGAAAGAGAGGTGGAGACTGGGTGTTGGGCAACGGCGCCTGCAAGGTGGAGGTAAGTAGCGTAGGAGGAGAGATTTTTGTTAAACAGAACTTGTAATAATCACTGAATATGGATTTTATAAAGCAAAAGCCAATATATTTGCAGATGGCCGACAGGCTATGCGAGCGCATTATGGCGGGCGAGTGGGGCGAGGATGAGCGCATTCCTTCGGTTCGCGACCTTGCCGTTACGCTGGGGGTGAATCCCAACACCGCCATGCGCACCTTCGACTACTTGCAAGGCAAGGAAATTATATACAATCACCGGGGTGTAGGGTATTTTGTGTCGCCCAAAGCCAAGGAACGGATTTTTGAAAAGAGCCGGCAATGCTTCCTTGAGGAAGAACTGCCAGAATTCGTCCAAAAGATGAAGCTGTTGGGCTTTACATGGCAGGAGGTGATGGAAGCTAACAACCCCAAAAACAAAAGCGATTACGCTACTATATTGTAAAACTATTATAAAACTACAGATGCACATGAAAAGAATTTTTCCTCTTGTTTTCTTACTGACGGTTGCTGCGGTGGGGTATGCCCAACAGGCCGTCAAAGTGGAGACTTTTAGGTTGGATAATGGCTTGAAAGTGGTACTTTGCGAGGAGCACAGCCAACCTAAGATTTACGGCT
The DNA here is from genome assembly GCA_964483145.1 of uncultured Bacteroidaceae bacterium. Taxonomy (GTDB): domain Bacteria; phylum Bacteroidota; class Bacteroidia; order Bacteroidales; family P3; genus Colimorpha. The sequence goes on along the minus strand of CAZAAK010000024.1, from coordinate 4,151 downwards.
GTGTGGTGGTTCACGCTGGTAGCAAAAACGAGAACCCTCGTGCTACGGGTGTGGCACACTATTTTGAACACATAATGTTCAAGGGCACCGACCGCATCGGCACTATCAATTGGAAGGCCGAGAAACTTTATCTAGACAGTATCAGTCAGGCGTATGACAGCCTGCATGCCACTCAGGATGTGGGCAAGCGTCACGACATTCAGTTGGAAATAAATCGTCTGAATGTGGCAGCCTCCAAGTATGCCATTCCCAACGAAGTCTCTGCCATTTTGCAGAAGATGGGTTGCACAGGACTCAATGCCGGTACTAGCTACGACTATACGGTTTATTACAATATATTACCATCCAATCAGTTGAGTAACTGGATGGATGTTTATGTGGAACGTTTCCGCAATCCGGTCTTTCGCCTTTTCCAGTCGGAGCTAGAGGCTGTTTATGAAGAGAAAAATATGTACGATAATCAAATGGGATATGATTTCAGCCGCAATCTCTTTACCGAAGCATTTGGCGAGCACCCCTACAGCCGTGAGGTCATTGGCCTAGCCGATCACCTAAAAAATCCGCAACCTAGTGAGATGCAGAAGTTCTTCGACACCTATTATGTAGCCAACAATATGACCCTCATACTGGTGGGCGATTTCAAAACTGGTGAGGCTCGCAAACTTGTGGAGAGCAAATTCTCTGCCTGGCGCAGTGGCACACTACCGCAAGAGCCTGCATACAGTTTGCCTCAATTTGCTGGTCAGAAGGTAGTGGATGTCAAGCAGACCCCCATTAAGATGGGTATTATGGTCTTCCCTGGTGTACCCAACAACCATCCCGACTATTTGCCTTTGCAGATGTTGAGTAGTATTCTTGGCGGTGGTAGTGGCTTGCTTGACAAGGCCTCCAGTGAAGGCCGCATCATGATGGCACAGCTGATGCCCCTCTCTCTTGAGGATGCTGGTGCCAATGTGGTGATATACGTCCCGAATATCCTGAGGCAGAAACACAAGGCTGCCGAGGAGGTGATTTGGGATTGCATAGACAGCATCAAGCAGGGGCACTTCAGTGAAGAATTGTTGCAGAGCATCAAGACTTCCACTATGGTGGATCGACAGCGGCAGGTGGAAGACTATCAAGGCCTGGCTAACTTATTGATGCAACTGGAATTGGAAAATAGTAGCTACGACCAGTGGCTACGCGACAACCAACGCTGGATGGATCTTACGCGCGATGAGATTATGGAGGTTGCCAACAAATATTTCGACCGCAATCATTGCACTTTAGTACGGTCAGGAATGGGGTTCGCCAACCATGAAGGTGTCATCAAGCCCGATTGGAAGCATCTGGAGGTTCAGAATCAGAACGCCCATTCGAATTTTGCTCAAATGATAGAACTCAGTAAAACCGATTCGATTACACGTCTGGAGGTTGATTTTCAGCATGATGTGGAGGTAACCCAACTCTCTCCAAACTGCAAGCTTTATAGTGCACCCAATCCGAAGAACGATGTTTTTGACCTTGCAATAACATTTAAATACGGCGAGTTGGACAATTGCGACATTGAGCGTGCACTCCAGTACATGCAATGCGTGGGTGCCGATGGCATGGACCGTCAGGCGTTTAAAATGGCTATGGGACAATTGGGTGGTTCCTGCTGGTTTGATGTCGGCCCCGAGGAAAGCACTGTCCACATCAGAGGTCTTGAACAGAACATCGACAGCATTCTGTACCTTTCCGCCCGTTGGCTTTTTCACCCCACGCACGATACCAAACAGGTCGCCCAAATTGTTGATGGAATCAAGGCGGAGGAGAAATCATCCAAAGATGCTTCGGACCAGTGTCTTGCAGCGCTTCGCGACTATGTACAATACGGTCGCCAGTCCGCCTATCTGCGCAAGACGCCTTATAGGGAATGGGGCAAGCGGACTGGCGAGCAGTTACACGACGAGGTAATGAAGATTTTTACCCGCAACGGTTACGCAACCTTTTCTGGCAACACCGACCCTGCCGAACTTTGCCAAAAGATCTGTTACTACGGCTTAGTGAAAGACCAAGTGGAGGTAGTAGGGCATCGCGACTTCAAACAGTTGACCCTCGACAAACCACAGGTATGCTATGTTTCCAACGGGAAGTTCCTGCAGTCCGATATCGGTTTTCTAGTGCCCAGCAGCAATTTCGACACTAGTGACCGTGCGGCCGCTAGTCTCTTTAATGAGTATTTTGGAGGTGGTATGAATAGCGTTGTTTTTCAAGAGATTCGCGAATTTAGGTCGTTAGGTTATAGCACCTACGGATATTTCGACTATGATTTTTTTAACCGCAACCCGGCTTTTATGTATGCTTTTTTAGGCACCCAGTGTGACAAGACTTGCGATGGCGTAGAGGCCATGCGCGAGTTGTTGGCCGACTTTCCGGAGCGACCCGACAAACTGGTTCCCGCCATCGAGCATCAAGTGCTGACCCGCAACAGCAACTACATCTCCTTCCGTCAACTGCCTGGTTATGTGCAGAAGAGAGTGGAAGACTATGGGTGGCAACGGGATCGATACTCCGATATAACCCGGCAAATCAGTGCACTGACTATGGATGACCTTAAAGCTTTCCATGCCAAGTATATCAAAGGTCGCCCGCTTGTAGTGCTGATTTCGGGTAATGCCAAGAAGTTTAATGTTAAGGATGTGGCTAGACTTTTAGGCGAAGATACGCCAGTTGTCAAATACAGATGCAAGCAAATCTTTAAGTTCTGATGCTGCTAAGGCGCAACATGGCCTCAACGGTTATGCGTCAAGGATAAAAAAAGAGGGTTGGCGTTAGTGCGAAGCCAACCCTCGTTCTGTTCTGTGTCTACTGGCCTATTTCATGCACATTTGATAAATCTTTTTAATGTCTTCTTTGGCCAAAGGTTTGAAGGCATGCAGGGTGCCGCCATTCTTGACGGCCTTCTCTGCCATAGAGTCGAAATGTGTTTCGTCGATGCCCACTTCTGGTAGGGTGGACTTTAGCCCCAGTTGGTTGTATAGGAAGTCCTTCAAGGCTTCGATTCCATTGTGGGCGACTTCCATTTTGTCGGCGCCGTGTAATCCGAACACGTTTTGGGCAAACTGCACATATTTGTTCACTGTGCTGTCGTCCAAGCAGTATTCCATCCATCTGGGGGTGAGAATGGCTAGGCCCAAACCGTGGGTGATGTCGTATACAGCGCTTAACTCGTGCTCCATGGGGTGACAACTCCATGCCTGACGTTTGCCGCCATCGATGAAGCCGTTGATAGCCCAAGTGCCGGTCCACATCAGTTCGGCGCGAGCTTTGTAGTTTTCGGGTTCTTTCAAGGCAATGGGAGTGTATTTGACGATGTTGCGCATGAGACTTTCCATAAAGCCGTCCAACATCTCAAAATCATCGTTCATATTGAAGTATACCTCCAGTATATGGCTCATCATATCAGCGGAGCCGCAAGCGGTTTGATAGGTGCCAACGGTGAAGGTGGTGGTGGGGTCGAGAAAGGATACTCTGGGTTGCAACACAGGCTCCAGGCGACCGATTTTGTCGTTGGTTGCTGGGTTGGAGATAACACCGCCGCAGTCCATTTCGGAACCAGTGGCAGAGAGGGTGAGCACATCTAGAATAGGCAAAGCCTCGGTTAACGGAGCCCATTTGTCGTTAAAGAAATCCCATGGGTCGAAGTCGACTTTGGCACCAGCAGCAATGAACTTGGTGCAGTCGAGGGTAGAACCGCCTCCCACAGCCAACACCACGTCAATCTTGTGTTCCTTGCAGAGACGGGCGCCTTCGCGAACCGATTCAATGCTAGGGTTTGGTTTTACGCCGGAGAGCTCAAAAAGCTGTAAGTTGTAGGCTTTAATTTCCTTTACTACTTTGTCGTATAGGCCGATACGCTTGATAGCTCCCCCACCATATACCATCAACACACGCTGACCGTATTTTTTAAGTTCTGGTCCGAGATTCTTCAATTGGTCTTTGCCAAAATATACCCTAGTGGGTATGTCGTAAATAAAGTCGTTCATTATATTGTGTTTAATTGTTGTATTTTAAAGGATTAATCTTTTTTGGGGTATCTCTTTCCCAACGGTGCAAAAGTACAACTTTTTTTTTATTGCTGTCCGGTAAAACTCAAAAGAGCATAAATACCCAGCCCGAAGCCTAGT
>CAZAAK010000023.1:0-27690 GCA_964483145.1 uncultured Bacteroidaceae bacterium | reverse complement strand
TAACAATGAGTATAACTGAATATTAACCCTGTCTAAAAATGGGGAGTACTATAGGAGTTGGTGGTGTCGACCCGGCAAGGTTCGAACCATCTGTAGCGAGCGGCTGCGTTGGTTCATAAGTTTCGCCGTTTTTCGACTCTGCACTAGAAGGTGAGGAGTTTTTGTTTACATCTATAGCCATAGTTGTAGTATTTTTTTGTTGCTGTACTTTGTTATTGTTCAGTCGTTTCGCTTGAAAGCAATGTCAAAGAATATGAATGCCGCCAAATCTATCAAGACGGAAATCAATATCCAAAAGACGAATGCCCTACCGCCTTGCTTACCTTGGAGGAAATCCGCCCACACATCAAACACGCTCAGTAGCCTCGATACTTTGGTTTTGGGGTTTGCGCACGTGTAGGCTTCTTTGTCCGCATCGTTCTGGAAATGGACAAAATCCTGATATGTCTTGATTGTAGCGTAGCCTTCGTTCAGCTTGTCGCAGACGGTTTTGATGTCGTCGGCATCTGTCAACTCCAATTCTTCTGCATCGATGTAGCCTTTTATGAGCTCAAGGTTTTTCCAAGCCGACGTTGCCTCTTTTTGGTAGTTGTTGTTGGATGGTGTCATGGCGTTGGCGATATTCGCCTTTTTATTCTCAAGTTGCATCAATATGGTTTCCCTGTAAGCGTCATAAAGTATCTTACGCCCATTTGCCGAGTTGCCATCACCGGAGAGTTTGTTTATTTTGGCAACGCCCAAAATCTGGGCGATTTCGCCCAAGATGCGTTCTACTTCCGGCCCATTGCCTGGGTTAAGCGGATTCTTGATTTCGGCCTCAAGCGACTGCAGTTTTGCATTTATCTGATTCTCCACCTCGGCTTGCTTGGCCTTGATTTTGTCATCCGTCACGGTATTGTCCTTAATTTGGGCAAGATAGCCCTGTGTGGCAGAAATGTCGTTTGTTACCTTCTCGTCTATCAGATTTCTAAAAAAAAAGGTGTGCGTGTTGGTGGGCATGCTGCAAAGCAACCAAAAAACAAGCACTATGCCAATACCCCCAACCAAATTGGCACCACGATGCTCCATGTAGAGGTTGTTGTTCAAACTGTCGGCAACCATCTTTGTGCCCCAAGAGGCGATGAAAAAAAATCCGATGGTAATGGCCCAACAGAAAACCCCAGGCCAGCTTGGCAAAAGCAAATGCAACGATTCGGCTGTTGCCCAACAACTCACGGCACCAAATGCAAGGAAGCCGAGTAATGTAAAAATCTTAACAAATTTGTTTCCGTTCATAGTTTTGTTACGTATATAGCGGAGTTCGTTGTATCACCCTTCACCTGCCTGGTGGACAGAACTCCGTTTATCCTCCTGCAGGCATGCACAGTTTAGCCTCACCCCATGTTATCTAGGGCTTTGGCGGTGCAAAGGTACACACTTTTTTTCGATTACCAGGCAAACAATTTGTGCTTTTTTATGTAATGGGGAGGGGGTATTTTCTGATTATCAGCATATTACAATTGTTAAATTACATACTTTCCAATATTTTAAGGCATTAAACACGCACTCCACACCCTTTTTGCCGCCGCAATATTTGGTTTTTGCCACGCTTGCAAAAGCCGCTCACCTCGTTCTGTTTGCGGCTCCTCAAAAAAACTTGATGACTGCTCCCCGTGTAGCGCTGGCGGGGCAAAGCATCCGCCCTAACAGCAAAAATTCGTAGCTCTAAAACAGCTAGCTACACAGCAATTAATGCCTGACTAATGCCCTTAACAGCGGCTAGCTTACATACAAAAAAAGGTGTGTGCGATGGGGGGGGGAGAAAAAGTGCGCGAATCCGACAAAACGCCTGCCAGCACCCGCATGCTTCAGCTACAAGGTGGGATAGCCCAAACAGAGAGTTGCCTCACAAAAAAAATACCTCTCGCCACAGCAGCGAGAGGTAGAAAAAAAAGGATGCAACTAGGCACCACCGCGCCTAGTCGTTGATTTCCTTCATCAGGTTTTCGTTGACCTCGAGGGGAGAATACTTCGGCTGGTTCTTGCACTTTACGTTGGCGGCCTTAGCACAGATGCAACCAGCACTTTGACCGGTATAGGGGTCCATGCTACTGCAGTGGCGCTTGAATTCGCCATCCTTTTTAAAGATCATCTTCACCCCCAAACCCGCCATCAGTAGGGCCACACTACCCAGAGCAAAAAGAAGAGTAACAGCAACCGTCTTAAGCATCCTAATTCCTTACAAAAAATTCGTACGATACAAAAAAAGAGCCGCAAATGACTTTGGCTCCTTTTTGCTCCCCAAGCAGGACTTGAACCTGCGACCCCCTGATTAACAGTCAGGTGCTCTAACCAACTGAGCTATTGAGGAAGATTTGCTTTGCTTTTCCCTCGAAAGCGGTTGCAAAAATACGCACTTTTTTTGAACCGACCAAATTTTTTTTGAAGAAAATTTTCGCCATACATGTTTTATCAAACATTCTCAACGAGTTACATACTGCAAATTTTTTACTATATCGCTCGCTACAAGGCTGCATTGCGACTGGTTTTGCGTGGCCAAATCAGCCGATTTGCCATGTAGCCACACCCCCAAAGTAGTGCACGATTCCGCATCTGCCTGATTTAGTTTATTCTGCGCAAAAATAGCCAATAATATACCCGTCAGCACGTCGCCACTGCCTGCTGTTGCCATGCCTGGGTTGCCGGTGGTGTTGATGTACACCTGCCCCGCCCTGCCGGTGGTTTGGGTGTGGTGACCCTTATACACAATGACGGCACCCGTTTCGCGGCTGAGGCGGCACTGCTCTTGCAAGCGTACTGTGGGACTTTCGAAATGGCCGAAAAGGCGCTCAAATTCCTTGGCATGGGGGGTGAGCACTGTGGCAGCCTGCCGAGAATGCTGCCTCAAGAGCCCAACCCAATCCGGCATTTGCGAAAGCATATTGAGCGCATCGGCATCAAGCACAAGTGCCTTGCCCTGCGTAGCCTCAAAAAGGCTATTCAAGGGGCGCATGCTATCGGTGCCCAGCCCCGGACCCGCAGCCACGGCATCGTAGCGCCGAAGGTTGCTGGCGCAGAATAGCCGACTCCAATGGGTATCGTCCTCGTCTATAGAGACCATCGCCTCGGGCACTGCCGCCTGCATCACATCTACACCACGCCGCGGCACATGCACAGTAAGCAACCCCACGCCGGAGCGGAGGCAGGCCCGAGCAGCAAGGATGGCTGCCCCCATCTTGCCATAGCTGCCAGCAATAAGGAGGGCATGGCCGTAAACGCCCTTGTGGCTATCGGGGTCGCGGTGATTGAGAAAGTCAGGGAAAACAGGTCGGTCGACCAAGATGGTATTGTCGTTGAGTGGTTTCATTGTGGAAAATGGATTTTTTTTGAGGTTGCAACCAGACAAAAAAGGGAATAACTCAAAAAACGTAAACAAAAAAATGGAGGTCTAAAAAAGTTAGCCGAGACAACAAAGGGCGTCGGCTTCGTGCCGTCGCCCTTTGGTATGTTAGTATAGTAGAATGGCGGAAATGCCCTAAAATTAGAAGTGGTAGGTTACACCCATGTCGAACGTCCAGGTGCGGTTGTAGGTTCTGTAATCCTTGGCGGTGCTGACAAGGCCATGGTAGTAGTTACCCTCGAAATGGAGCATCCAACTGGGGGCCACACGGAGCGAAAGACCAATGCCACCAGCAAGGCCGGCATCGAAGCGGCGGTCCGAACCCTCAACAAAGGAATAGGCATCACCCGTGAAAGGACGGGGGTCGTCGGCAACAAAAACATAGCCGTGACGCCACTGCGAGAGCCAGTAGGCACCATAGCCGCCAAACATAAAGTTGATGCGGCACACCTCACCACCGATGGAAAAGTCGGCCATAACGGGCAACTGAAGGTAGAGATTGCTGTAGTTGGTAGAGTAGGTTTTGGTGATGTCGTCATAAGCTACATCGAGGCGGGTATAGTAGTTGCGGGATAGCAGGTTGAGACCACTGCGTACGCCCAGCCATTGGTTGAACTGATAGCCTACGCGTCCTTCAAGGTTGAGCCCACGACCCGCGTACCAAGTGCCGTCCCAGCGAGCCGACTCAACGCTCATGCGGTGGCTGGAACCACCAAGTAGCAAGCCCACATACCAACCTTCGGCATCGGCATCAAGAATTTCCTGCCTTGGGATGAGATTTTGTCGGACGTCTTTTGCACCATGCTTGCAGCATTCGTGCTTTTCCTCAGTAGCCTCAATCTGGGCCTGACGTAGAAAGACGCGAGTGGAAGGTTGCACACGCTCAACGAGACCGGCAGTAAGGAACGACTGGTATTTGCTGGCGTCGATGAGGGCCGTGGCCATGCGACCTGAACGGGTCTGGAGCACCACGCCGTACTTGTTGAGAGAATCCTGAGGCAGCATGGTAGTGTCGTTGAAAGTAACCAACGCAGAAACATACTCTCTCGTGCCTTCATTTTGGGCAATAGCGCCGCCCATAACGGCGAGCAGCAAAGCGATAGCTAAGATTTTCTTCATGTTAGCGATATAAATTAAACGTTTGATTTTGGTTTATTACTATCTGTTTGAGGGTGCAAAGATACGAAGATTTGATAAAACAGCAAGTTTTTTTTAAGAGGGAAGACCTGCCAAGGGGAAGGGAGGTCCGATACCTAGCAGAAAAAATTTGGCGAAGCTACAAAATATTTCCCTGTGAGCAACGTTACAGTAAATTGACCGTGCGCGAGGCGGCAAACCTTCCACTAAAGGGGTAAAGCCACCAAAATTGCCAGAAAAGCCAATGCAGGGAAACGAAATTAACCATACCAGCCATAAGGTAGGACATGCTATTGGGAGGGCTACCAGGTACCTCTTTTTAGGCATCTATCTGCTTATTGCCCTGCTTAATACAACCATTGTACAATCTTTTTTGGGCGCTGCCGCTGGCAAATATTTTTCAGAACAGTGGGGCGGGAAAGTCCGCATCAGAGCATTGCATGTGAGCCCTTTCAGCCACCTTATCCTGGACAAAATCGAGCTCATCTCCCCTACCGGCGACACCATCTATTGCGGCGACCGTATCACCTGCCGGTTTAAACGATTCCCCATCAAGGCCAACCGCTTGATGCTCGACCACGTAATGGTGCGCAACGGTCGCTACCACTTCGAGTCCATCCAGTATCCCAACGGCAAGCTCGGCACCAACCTCGACTTTATCATCCACTACTTTTCCCAAGGAGCCCCGCCCGAACCATCAGGCAACGACCGTTTTGTTGTGGAGGTAGGCGAGGTGCGGCTGCACAACGTTGACTACATTCAGGACTTGCCAGAGATACCCGGTGCCGCCTCTTGGCCCAATGGCGTCAGTATCCCCCACATGCGCTTCTATGGCACCTCAGGGTGCATCCGCCGGGTTCGGGTAGATAGCGACAGCGTCACCTGCCGCATTGTCAGCCTCAGCACCACAGGGTCATCGGGGCAACATATCGTTGACCTGTCGGCCGATGTCGAGGTATCGCCGCAACTGATACGCGCCACCAACCTGGACCTACAGACCGACAGTAGCCGCATCTTTGCCGATGCCGAGCTTACCTACCATGGTTGGGATGCAATGATAGATTATTGCAACAACGTTTGGCACAATCTGACGTTGAAAGAGGGTACCGAAGTAAACCTAAGCGATGCTGCCCATTGGGCTCCAGAAATTTGGGGAATCGATGCCGTGGTTTCAGTCCGAGGGCATGCCTATGGCACCATTGCCGACCTGCATGCCGACAACATGGCTATTGCCTTTGGCAAGGACAGCTACGCCCTAGTCAACGGCAGCGTGAAAGGGCTACCCGACATCCACAAAACAACCTTCGATGTGCTAGTCAATAGGCTTCATACCAACTACGAAGACCTTGCCTCGGTAAATCACCCCGAACCCGTGAAAATGCTTATGCCCAAGTTGATACAACAGATGGCAGTGATAGACATCGATGCCCAGTTTACAGGTAGCGCTCAGGACTGCCAGGCTTTTGTGAACTTCAACTCAATGATTGGCGATTTGGAATTGCAGGCCTCAATACACCACGACCCCTCGGTGCAGGACTACGTCTACATGGGGCATCTCGATTCGCGCACAATGGGTTTGCGCTCCATTCTACCCAACGAATGGGTCTCCCGCACGGGGTTTCACTTCACCTTTCAAGGTACTAGCCTAGACCTCAAGAAGATGGATGCTTCTTTGGAGGGCCGCCTATACGACACACATTTCAGAGGCAACAACATCAAGCGCACCACCGTTTCGGCCGACATAGCCCATCAAAAGATTAGTGCCGACGTGGTGGTGGAAGATTCCTTGATTGGCCTAGACATTGAAGCCGGTGCCAATCTAATCACCCGCTCGGCCACAGCCAATATCTGCCTGAGAGATGCCAACCTAGCAAAACTCAAGCTAATAAAATCCGACAGCAACATACTGCTTAACACCCACTTGATGGCCAATGTAGAGGGCACGAACCTAGATAGCCTTACGGGGAGAGCAGTTCTGCGAGGCTCCCGCCTTACCCTAGGTAGCCAAGAGGTTGGCATGGACAGCCTGGAAGTGACTGTGGGAGGCGAACATGGACGCAAAGACCTTGTGCTCAACAGCGATTGGGCCACGGTAAAGCTAAACGGGTACTTTCGATACGAAGACCTGCCGCTAGTGGCAAGGGATTTTAGCGACAGATACCTACCCACCTACTACAACCCCTACAAAAATGCCAGTTCAACAGACCTAACGCCACTGTACAGGGACAATTTCGACTTCGACATTGTTTGGACCGATGCCAACAACTCGTTCCGGAACTTATTACCAGGGCTCTTCGTTGCCGCCGGCACTTCCTGCCACGGCAGCTACAACTACGGCGAAGTGCTGAAAACGGTGTTCCGCTCCGACCGGATAGCCTATGGCAATATCAGCGTTGAAGATATTGGTTTCCACAGCAATCCGGCAGGCGAAAACTATCAAATGAATCTAAGTGCCGGCAACTTTATGATGGGCAAAATGGTGCTAGCCAGCAACATCAATATCCGTGCCCACCTTGGCACCGCCATCAGCACCTTGGGATTGCAGTGGCACGACAATGCCTCCCCCTCTAACGACTGGGGCGATTTGGAGTTCTTCCTCAACAGTTCTGCAGACGACAACAAACTGATGATCGCTAAGCCCACTTTCTATATCGGAGGAGAACCCTGGACGCTGGTGTGCCAGGACGGCATAAGAGTAAACAGCAGGCGGATGCAGGTAAATGACCTAAGGGTCTACGGCCTAGGGCAGTCGATTACAGTGAAGGCGATGAAGCAGGGGCAGGACTCCGATTACGTACAAGCCACCTTCAACAACTTTGTTTTGGATCGACTGGACAGCATATTCATTCCCAACAGCCATCTGAAACTTGACGGCCGACTGAGCGGTAATTTCAACCTGCGAGGGCTTAACGGAAAACCCTATTTCGATGCCGGCTTAACGGTAGACGATTGCATTGTGAACGGGCAGGCGTTTGGCCAAGTGACAATCGGCGCGAACTATGTTGCAGCCGAGAAGAGAATCTTCGTAGATCTGCAGTCCGAACATTCTACAGACGGAGTCATCCACCGACCGATAGAAATGCATGGCTCCGTTTCCACAGCTTCCGTAGACCCTGCTTTGGACTTTGACCTTGGCATTGAAAATATGGCATTGCAAACCATCCGACCCTTTGTAGAGAACTTCTCTTCCAATATTGACGGCAATCTGGACGGCAACTTGACTATTAAAGGGACTGCCTCCCACCCTATCGTGGACGGAACGCTAACTGTCAACAACGGGCTATTGGAGCTGACTACCACTGGCGTCACCTACTACTTCAACAGTGGATTCAACATTGTCAACGATTCTCTCCTACTGAAGGATTTCCGCATCCAAGACAAATTTGGCAACACCCTAACAGCCAATGGAAACATTGCCCTAAGCGGAGGCAAGTTCGTGCTCGACCTTGGCGTTGACACCCCCCGTCTGCTGGTGATGGACAGAGCAGCGAACGTAACCGACGACTTCTACGGACATCTGCTAGCCTCCGCCAGTGGTCGCGTCTCAGGGCCCACCGACAACATCAGCATTACCGCCACGGCATCTACCCTCGATGGTAGCACACTATATGTGCCCATCGACAACTCGTTGCAGGTGTCGGAGAACAGCCAACTTATCACCTTTATTTCCAACAACCCCACCGAACGCATCGCACCCGCTGTGGTCGACAGGCCCGCCAATGCCAACTTCAACCTGTTGCTCAACCTAACAATCACCCCAGGCATGAGCCTCAACCTGCCGATGGACTTTGACCAGCTAGGGGTGGACGTCAACGCCGTTGGGCAAGGCGACATACAAGTCAGCATCCACAACAACAACCCGCCCAATATCTTGGGCAACTACGAGTTCTCCTCGGGTCATTTCAAACTGTCTCTGATGCAGCTAGTATCAAAAAACTTTGCTATAGAAGAAGGCAGTACCATCAATTTCCCCGGCAGCATCAACGATGCACAGTTCAACCTCAATGCTGTCTACAGCCTTCGCACCAACCTAGCCTCACTGATGAACAACTCGGTTTCCACTACTACCAACGACTCCTATGTGCAAGTGCAGGACATTATTACGCTCTCTGGCACCCTGCAGGACCCATCCATCAAATTCGACATCCGCCTGCCCAATGCCGAGCAGAGCGTTTCGGAACAGGTTTTTTCCTATATCGACAAAAACAACGAATTGGAGATGCTTAACCAATCCATATCGTTGCTTCTCCTTGGCTCCTTCTCCTCAGCAGGCACTGGCGGCAGTAGCGACGAAAACGGATTCAGTAGCATAAGTATGATTACCAACACCGCCGGAAATATCCTCTCGGGAATGATCAAATTTGTGGATGTGAACATCAAATACCAGTCGGCCACCGCCAACCAGCAGGGACAGATAGACGTAGGCATCAGCAAACGTTGGAACAATCTTTACTTCGAGTCCACTTTCGGCTATGGCAACAACGAAGTGGAGATGGGGCAGAACAGCACCTTGGTAGGTGATGTGGAGATAGGCTACAAATTCAACCCCTACTTCGACTTTTATGGATTTCACCGTACCAATACCAGCTACTATACCCGCACCGAACTCCCCTATAAACAGGGGGTTGGAGTGAAACTTTCCAAAGACTTCGATTCGTTCCGCGACATCCTTCCCCAGCTACGAAAGAAAGACAAGACATTACCCACCAAATGAGAATAAGCGAACCATACTATAGCCTAAAGCCCAATCTGGTTTTTAACATTGCCCTACCGGTGTATATTATCCTATTTGTTACCATTTTTAGGCCCACACTCAGTTGGAGTGAAGGCTGGGACGGGAATTGGGGCTCCTACGCCAGCCTCTGCCTACCCATCGTGGCGACTATCGAGTTGGGGTCGGTACTGGCTAGCCGATGCATCCTTTGTTTCCTTCCATTCTCCCGCTCGCTCAGCCGCACCGAATACCTTGTATGGCTGTTGTTGGAAATGATTGTAACCAGCCTGTTCATAGACTTATTTCTCTCCATTTTTCTCCAAAAACCTTACTTCGATCTGCTGCCCGGTGCAATACTTTCGCACTTTTGCCTCAACATCATTCCTTATGTCATTTTTTGGATAGCCTTGCTGATGAAGGAGCAGTCGGTGCAACTTGCCAAAGTTGAAAAAGAGTTGATGGAATTGCGCAAAGGCGTGGAACGCAACGAAGCCGGCATGGTCCGTTTCAACGATGAAAAGGGAAACACCAAACTGGTGGTGGGGGCCGACCGAATTGTCTCGCTAGAATCGGCCGGCAACTACGTAAACATACTTTACGACGACGGTGGCAAGCTAGTCCGCTACAGCCTTCGCAACACACTCAAAGGCATCGAAAAAGTGTGCAACGCCAATGGCTTGGTCCGTTGTCACCGCTCCTACTTTGTAAATCTCAGTAAAATCAAGATAATCCGCCGCACCTCGGAAGGCGTCTATGCCGAGATGGAGGTTCCCAATGCTGGCAACATCCCTGTCTCAAAGACCTATGTCCCTGAGTTGTTGCGGCTCTTCTCAGAAAATTAAATCGCCTTTAATTTCCTTCCCCTCAACCAACATCCATAGAAATGAAGAAATCTCCCGTCACCCCAACTCTTCTTTTGGTAGCGCTGACCTCCATAATTTTTCTTCTGACAGCGCAGCCCTCGCAGGCCCAATCCTCCTACCGCAACCACGAGGCCGACTCCATAGCCTTTGTCAATGCAATATGGGATACCGACAGCCTCGACGGCTTCGTCTACCGACACTTTCACTTCCAGCAGCGACAAATCTTCAACTCCAACCAATACATCTGCATCATCGAAATCCCAAGAGGCTCACAATCGCATCTGGCATTTGTTTCCGACACCCTGCTCACTTGTGTGTCGGAATTTGCCAACCGTAGCAACGCTTTGGCCGGAATCAACGGATCTTTCTTCAACATGTCCACCGGAGCACCCGCCTGCTACCTCAAAATCAAAGGACAGAAACTGGGCGACAACGAGCCAGACAGAAGAGACAGTACCCTGCGCAAATACTACCAGACTGCAACCATCCGGCTGTTGCCCAACGGTAGACCGCGATTCAACGTCCCCGATAGCAACCGCCTGTCGGAATATCGGATGCCCGACAGCAACGTAATGACTTCCGGTCCTATGCTAATCTACCGTGGCGAAGTTCTGCCCCAGCGGACCGATCTGCGTTTTATCTATGGGCGACACAACCGAACCGCCATTGGTCTTAAACAGGACGGGACCATTGTACTGCTAGTGGCCGACGGGCGCCACCGAGGCAAAAGCGACGGCCTTTCTATCCCTGAGCTTACCTGTATCATGCGATGGCTAGGTTGCCGCGAAGCCGCTAACCTCGATGGCGGCGGTTCCAGCTGCATGTACATCAAAGGTCTGGGCGAAGATGGAGTGGTCAACCATCCTTCCGACAACGGTCGCTTCGATGCCCACGGGCAGCGCCGCGTGGCCAACGCCATTGTGGTGGTCAAATAACCCCTTTGTCTCAAGCAGAGCTGTCAGCAAACACCCCAAAAAATCCCATTCTACCACCTCACACACGAAAAACAACCGGCAGATTCTGAGTGAATCTGCCGGTTGTTACTTTAGTCGCCAAGCACACTTTACTTTTTCTTGCCTATGGCAATGTCATCTGGATCGAGAACGGGGTCCTCCATCTCGTTGCAAAGGGTGGTGGTGGAGTTGAGATTCCCGCAAGGCGTGCCTTGGTAGGCGCTATAGGTGAAAGGACCTGTCCAACGTCCATTGTTGAACTCATAGCAGCGGCACGACTTGGTGTTGCAGGAGGCCACTGCAAGGGCCCCTGCGATGGAAAGCAAAATAACAGTCTTTTTCATGACAACAAATCTATTTCGACGACAACTATTCCTCACTTTGGAAAACAGGAACATAAGTACCCACCTCAATTTCGTCCACGAAACACCAGGCCTGTTCACCGGCACTGATATGCCATTGTGGCATCTTGCCAAAATTAGTGGCCTTGATGCGCAAATAACGAGCCGTAACGTATGGTCCCCGGCAAACAAAGGTGTGCTGCACACTCTCTTCCTGACGATCGCTTGTAGCTGGGTAATCGGTATTTTCTACCTGTGTCCAAGGGTGATAGGTCTGGCCATCGTTGGAGACGCTGACCTCCACCTTGGTGGGGAAGAAAACCCAACTGCGCATATTCTCCAAGCAGTCAACCCCAACGCTAGTGACAGTTTTCGAACGCAACAGGTCAACCACCACTTCCATATCACCTTGCCAACCCTGCCAGCCTCCAATACGGTAATTGGTGGTGCCGTAGAGCCGGTCGACCAAACCCTGCTCACCGCTCTCGGTGTACTGTGGGGCGGGTTTGGTGATATAGGTGAGTTTTTTGTCGGCCACAAAGCGGTGGAGCGACTGGTCGACAACGGGGCTGTAGCCGAACTTGGTGTTATAGGCCACTGCGCGCAGGTGCATGTCGCGATTGACCAAAATGGGCTGACTGTAGCGGAAGGCGTTGGTGTCGGGTTGGCAACCATCGAGAGTGTAATAGATTGAAGTAGTGCCCTCTATGTTTTTGTTGACATCTAACGTAACAAATGTAGAATCGGTAAAGACTAGCTGCCAGTTGCCAAAATAGGGAGCCGGGGTGCAGTGATACTCATCGGGTAGTACGCAAGCGGTGGCATCATAGAAGTTGCCTGCACGCAGGAACTTGCCCGAAGGCCAATCCTTTTTGCTAATGACCATATCTTCCTTGCCCTCGCTATGGATTACCACTTTGTCAAAGACTGGCGCAACAGTGACGTATTCGCCACTGCCTGGGCAGACAGGATAGAAACCCATAGCACTCATAACATACCAGGCGCTCATTTGGCCGCAGTCCTCATTACCACAAAGACCGTCAGGTTTTGGGGTATATAGCTCGCTTTCGATCTGATGCACCACCCTATCTAGTTTGTCGGGAGCACCTAAGTAGGCATAGAGGTAGGCGGCATGGTGGGAAGGTTCGTTGCCGTGGGCGTACTGGCCAATCATGCCGGTGATGTCGCTCTGGTCACGCCCAGAAGTTTCGCTGCTGGTGCCAAAGAGCGAGTCGAGAAAAGCCTCAGCCCTAGCTCCCCCGCCCAAACGCTCAATCCAGGTAGGTACGTCATGAGGTACATAACTGCTGTATTGCCAACTATTTGCCTCAGTGAAATGATTATTAACCTCGGTGGGATTGAATGGAGTGACAAAGCCACCATTGCGGCGGGCATGCATATAGCCGTTGGGGTCCATAATGTTTTGCCAGGAGTTGGCTCGGCGCATATAAGTGTCGGCAACCTGTTTCAAATAGGTAGCAGCAGTATCTTGGGCACGTTTGGCCTCATTGAGGGCATAGGTAGCAATGCACCAGTCGTCGTAGGCATATTCTAGCGTTTTGGAAACAGTCTCGTTGTCGAGCTGGCTATCCAAATAACCTTGATTCCCATAGGCTTGGTGAGCTTCGGTGCGGTTGGAGGTAACCATCATGGCCTCCAATAGCTTCATCCTGCGGGCAACAGGCCAACTGTCCAAAATGCCTTTCTGCTGAGCCTCAAGGATAACGGAGCAAGCGTGGTAGCCTATCATACAATGGGTTTCGTGCGCCGACAATTCCCACATAGTCAACTCGCCACCAGTCTCGTATTGGAGCAACATTGTGTTGACCCAATCTTCCGTGATCTTAGGCTCTATGATGGCCATCAGTGGATGAAGGGCACGATAGGTATCCCACAGCGAGAAGACTGTATATACGGGAGTTGGGGATGTGTAGATGGAGTCGTTCATGGCGCGGTAACGGCCGTCGGCATCGCTCCAAAGATAGGGCGAGGTGTAACAGTGGTAGAGCGCGGTGTAAAAGTTTTTCTTTTCGGCACGGGTGCCGCCTTCCACCTGAATCTTGCCAAGCTTCTCCTCCCATAGCTTATGGGTGGCAGTGCGGATGGCATCGAAATTCTGCCCGCCACGGGTGGCAAGGTTTTTCCGAGCCCCTTCGCTGTCGACCCCGGAAATGGACACATAGACCTCCAAATCCTTGGCATCCTCATCAATTTCCACAAGTGCCTTCAGGCCGCCATCGTAGTATTTGACGGCTTTGACGGGTTGATTGCACTCCAGAGCAAAGAAACATTTCTGGTCGGGGTTCCATGCATCGCTCTCACGAAAGCCGCTGAGGATACCTTGGGGTGCGTTTTTGTCGAAGCCCGCGCGAATAACCTTGTCGCGATGTCGAAGGTCGACTACAAAACCCTTCTTGCCGTGACCTGGAAACGTATAACGATGTGCCGCAACACGCTGACTAGACGTAAGTTCCGCCATCACACGCGTGCAGTCCAACACAACTCGATAGTAGCCCGGCTCAACCTTTTCGCTGCGGTGGCTGAAGGTGGAGAGAAATTCGGTTTGAGGCAAATCCTGGGAGAAATCCCAGTCTTCGCTTTCTGCCACAACGGGCATCAGCAAAATGTCGCCATAGTCCTCGCAGCCAGTACCATTGAGGTGTGTATGGCTGAAACCATAAACAGTGTCGTCGCTGTAATGATATGCGCTACAGCCGTCCCATCCCTCAAGGCGGGTATCGGGGCTAGGCTGGATTTGCCCGAAAGGGGCAATGGCGCCAGGATAAGTGTGCCCGTGGAAGTCGGTACCCACCAACGGATTGACGTAACGCGTCAGACCGCCGTCCTGACAACTGACAAAAAACGCTACCAACAAGGCTAGCACCAAAGATAGTCTTTGTTTGTTCATATTCTCATTTTTCGAATTGAATTCACACTTGATTGATACCACAAAGGGACGACCCGCACCTATATGCACTAAGGTCGATCCTTTTGCCGTTTTAGGCCCTAATTTGCTTTCATCTTTATCAGCGCTGCCGCTCCAAGAATAGCCACCTCATTGGTTTTCAGTTGCGACATGCGAATATCACAAGAGCCTCTGTAGATATTCAGCAGATTGGCTTGGAACGACTCGCGCAACGGTTCCAGTAGCGGCAGACCCACCTTGGTGGGGCCACCCATCAAAAAGAGCGCCTGTGGGGCCGAAAAGGTGCACGCATTGGCGCAGGCAATGCCCAACCAGGTTCCTACCATGCGATAGGTGTCTTTGGCCAAAGGGTCTCCGGCATTGGCAGCATCGCCAATCATCCGGCTGGTGATATCCTTGTCGGCAACCCCTGCAGTAATCCAACCAGTGTGCTGGCCTGCATCGGTAGGAGTGCCCTTTTCCTTGCGGAGCTCGACATAGGTCTGCACAATGCCGCGGGCCGAAGTGTAAGCCTCCAAACAGCCGCGACGCCCGCAACTGCATGGGCGCCCTCCAGGGATGAGGATATTGTGGCCAAGCTCTCCTGCCGTTCCGGTGGAGCCATGGACAAGTTTGCCATCAAGCACAATGCCACTGCCAACGCCAGTACCGAGGGTAATCATAATAAAATTGTCCAAGCCACGGGCACCGCCATAGACATATTCTCCGTATGCCGCTGCATTGGCATCATTGCTCAGCACCACCGGGAAATTGACATACTTATGAAATTCCTCTTCGAATTTAAGCATCCCCTTCATGGGTAGGTTAGGGGCAAACTCCACACATCCAGTATAGAAATTGCCATTGGGGGCACCAATACCAATGCCAGTAAGCTCCAAAATGGGAATTGACCTAATGCCCTTCTCAGGGTCGCCACCTGCCACCATCGACTCAATATGCGTCATTATATCACGCACATAAGGCTCGATAACAGTGTAATTGGTGGTGGGAATGCTGCGGCGGTCGACAATCTTGCCATCATCCCTTACCAACCCCATGTCGGTGTTGGTGCCACCAACGTCTATCCCAATTGCGTATGTATTTTCCATAATACCTTGATTTTATTAGTAATTCATTCTTAAACAACTAGCAAACGCCCCCCCTCCCAAGAGCCACTTTTGCAACGCCACAAAATTACAATTTTTTTTTCAAACAACACCACATGTAGCAATATTTTCGTATTTTTGCCACATGGAAGAAACTGTCAGAGAAAAGGTTTTTTCGCTCGAAGAGGTTGACTATACACGTTTTTGGGGCGATAATGACAAGATATTGGACTTTGTAAGAATACTGTTTCCAAAACTTAAACTCATCGCTCGGGGCAACATGCTAAAGGCTGTGGGTGCTGCTGAGGACATCGACCACTTCGGTGGCAAGCTACAAGCCATGAAAGCCTGCTACGACAAAACGGGCAAGCTCAACGAGAACATCATCATGCAGATATATGAAAACGGCGGCTCTACCCCAGAGGCCGAAACCAACGAAGAAATTCTGGTGCACGGCCGCAACGGGCTCCTTGTCAAAGCCCTCACTCCCAACCAAAAGCGGTTGGTGGAGGCTGTAAAGAAAAACGACATGGTCTTTGCCATCGGCCCCGCCGGCACAGGCAAGACCTACACTGCTGTGGCCCTGGCCGTGCGCGCCCTCAAAAACAAAGAAATCCGCCGCATTATCCTCACCCGCCCTGCTGTGGAGGCCGGTGAAAACCTAGGGTTCCTCCCAGGCGACTTGCGCGATAAGCTGGACCCCTACCTGCAACCCCTCTACGATGCCCTGCGCGAAATGATACCGCAGCAGAAACTACTCGGCTATTGGGAGGACAATACCATCGAGATTGCACCACTAGCTTTCATGCGTGGTCGTACGCTCGACAACGCCTTTGTTATCCTTGACGAAGCCCAAAACGCCACCCCATCCCAAATCAAAATGTTCCTCACCCGCATGGGGCGTAATGCCAAATTCGTCATCACCGGCGACATCACCCAAATCGACCTCCCGCACCATCAGCAATCGGGGTTGGTACAAGCCACCCACATTCTTGACGGCATCGACGGCATCGGCATTGTGCGGCTCGACAACACCGATGTCGTCCGTCACAAGCTTGTCACTAGAATCATCCGTGCCTACGACCGCCTTGCCGCAGAAAACGCCACCCCAACTGCAAACAATTGAAGCCATGGTCACCCACCCCAACTGCAAAATCAACCTTGGCCTGCGCATCTTACGCAAGCGGTCCGATGGTTACCACGACCTCTCTACCATCTTCCTGCCTGTCCCGCTCTGCGACCAATTGGAGATTGAGCCTTTGCCCCAAGCCACAGATTCCCCAACCGAGCTTCGTGACGTTCAATTCACCCAAAGCGGCATTCCCGTGGACTGCCCCGCCGAAGAGAACATCTGCGTGAAAGCCTACCGTCTACTGAAAAGGGACTACCCTCAAATGCTCCCCGTGCGCATGCATCTAAGCAAGAACATTCCCTTCGGGGCAGGGCTAGGAGGAGGCAGTAGCGATGGCGCCTTTGCACTGCGTATGCTCAACAAGATATTCTGCCTCGGACTCAACCCCGAGCAACTTCGGGGTTACGCCACTGCTTTAGGGGCCGACTGCGCATTCTTTATCGACAACGTGCCAGCATTGGCAACCGGCATTGGCCAAATACTGACCCCACTTGGTTTCAACCCCATAGAAAACTATCAGCTAGTGATGGCCAAGCCAAACGATACCGTAAGCACACGCGAGGCTTATGGCGGGCTACATATCACCCCCGCAGAAGTGTTGGAGGCCTCGACCCTCGAGGCGGTGCAGATGCCTGCAACCTATTGGAAGGACATCATAATCAACGACTTTGAGCGCACAGTCTTTCCACTTCACCCAAAAATTGCGCAGCTGAAAGAGTTCTTCTACGCACAGGGTGCTATCTTTGCCAGTATGAGCGGTAGCGGAGCCACGGTCTTTGCCCTCTTCCCCCCAAAGGACCCGCTTCCCGCCTCGCTCCTCAAAAGCCTTGGTCACGACTTGCTATACCCTTTTTGAATCCCAACCGTTCGAATTTTGAACATTCGAATAAAATTCGAATGTTCAAACTAGGAATTGAAATAATGTTGTGTCCACCTGCCGGAAGGTCCACACAATAGAGTGGTTGGATTCGTCTAAGATTTCGGAAATTCCAGAAACGGAGCAATTTTTATTTTCCGTTACTAGTCTGTAGTAGCTTCCGTAACCCAGCTTTTTGCAACTGTAAAGTGCCTGTGGGGTGTAGGTTGGGTATAAGTAACTTCGCTTTTTTGTTTACCTTTTGTTTACCTTTCTTTTACCTTTTGTTTACCTAACCTAAATAAAAGGTAAATAAAGGGTAAAAGAAAGGTAAACAAAAGGTAAACAAAAAAGCGAAGTTACCACGACTTGACCAAGCCCTGACTACATCTTGACTAGGTTTTGTCTATGTCATGTCCGTGCCAAACCTACAACATGTCATTTACTAGCCTACCTTTGTTAAACAACAATAAATCGCCGAAATGCAACATTTTATTGTTATGCACATAGACAGTGTAGGCATTCCGGCTGAGCCCTCCCTTAAAGCCATTCCAGCTGAGCCGCTCTAAATTTACTATGACTGAACCGTTCCGAAATTCCGCCTGGATATAGTAGCGGAAAAAGTTGGGAGTAGCTGCTTGCTGGTTCTTTTCCTGCCCTAGGGAAGATTTCATCGGCATCCTCCTTTTCGACCACAAAGAGCAGCTGCCGACCAAGAATATTGCTATAACATTGGCAACTAAATAGTTGAGCAGGATGCAGCGTATTGATTCTTAAATAGTTGAGCAAGAATAAATTGTAAGCAGTAAAAATAATAGTCTTGCATGTCAAATATTCTTTGTATCTTTGCAAATCAAAAACAATTCTAAAACTTATATTATGGTAGATTACAAGAAGATAGGGTTGGTGAACACCCGTGCCATGTTTGCCAAGGCTGTAGACGGCGGATATGCCATCCCCGCATTCAATTTCAACAATATGGAGCAGATGCAGGCGATTATTATGGCTGCTGTTGAGACCAAGAGTCCCGTTATCCTCCAAGTCTCCAAAGGTGCCCGCGAATACGCCAACCCCACCCTCCTCCGCTATATGGCCGAGGGGGCCGTTGAGTATGCCAAAGAACTCGGTTGCCAACATCCCGAAATTGTCCTCCACCTCGACCATGGCGACAGTTTTGAGACCTGCAAGAGTTGCATCGACATGGGTTTCAGCAGTGTGATGATTGACGGCTCCGCCCTCCCCTACGAACAGAACGTTGCCCTCACCCGCAAAGTGGTTGAATATGCCCACCAGTTTGATGTTACCGTTGAAGGCGAGTTGGGTGTGCTGGCCGGCGTTGAGGATGAAGTTTCTGCCGCCGAAAGCCACTACACAAAACCCGAAGAGGTTATCGACTTTGTTACCAAGACCGGTGTGGACAGCCTTGCCATCAGCATAGGCACTAGCCACGGTGCCTATAAATTCACTCCCGAACAATGCACCGTTGACCCAAAGACAGGCCGCCTGTTGCCCCCCCCTCTGGCCTTTGACGTTCTCGAAGCCATAGAGAAGAAGCTCCCCGGCTTCCCGATTGTCCTCCACGGCTCTAGTTCCGTTCCCCAAGACGAGGTCGACACCATCAATGCCAACGGTGGTTGCCTAAAGGCTGCCGTAGGCATCCCAGAGGAGCAACTCCGCAAAGCCGCCAAGAGCGCCGTTTGCAAGATTAACATCGACAGCGACAGCCGCCTAGCCATGACCGCAGCCATCCGCAAACACTTAGCCGAGCATCCCGACCACTTCGACCCCCGTCAGTACCTCAAGCCCGCCCGCGAAAGCATGAAGAAGATGTATATGCACAAAATCATCAATGTGCTCGGTTCCAACGACAAACTACTGGAGAAATAATCTAGGTTGACCCTAGCGGAAAGCCACCAGTAAGGTGTACCTCCTCGGCCACCCACATCCTCTGACGGAAATGGATGGTCGGGAGTAGGTATAAGCACTATGGGGGGCAATACAAACTACAAAAACGACAAAAGAACGGGACTAATCCCAATACTTTTATGATAAAAATTCACGGCGCACGCGTAAACAACCTCAAAAACATCTCTGTTGACATTCCCGAAGGCAAGTTGGTGGTTATCACTGGTCTTAGCGGCTCGGGCAAGTCTAGTTTGGCTTTCGACACCCTCTACGCCGAAGGTCAGCGGCGCTACGTGGAAAGCCTCTCCTCCTACGCCCGCCAATTCCTTGGCCGCATGGCCAAGCCTGAGGTTGACCTAATAGAGAATATCGCCCCCGCTGTGGCCATTGAGCAAAAGGTCAATACTAGCAATCCACGTTCGACAGTAGGCACCTCTACCGAACTCTACGAATACCTTAAACTGATGTTCGCCCGCATCGGCCGCACCTTTTCCCCCATCTCGGGGGTGGAGGTGAAGCGCCATTCGGTAAGCGATGTAGTGGACCATATCTACAGCTTCCCTGTCGGCACCCGCATCGTGGTCTATGCCCCACTCACCTACAATGTCCAGCGCCCTTTGCGGCCTCAGTTGGAGATGCTTAGGCAGGAAGGTTTTGTGCGCATTGCCGTCAAGGGAACTATCATCCGCATAGAGGATTTCCTTTCCTCCGCTGCCGAAGATGCCGAAACCAAGTTGCTAGTAGACCGCATTCAGGTGCATTCCAACGATGACGACCAGGTGGCGCGCATTTCCGAGTCGGTACAAACGGCTTTCTTTGAAGGCCGCGGCAGTTGCGAGATCGCGGCCGAAGATACCGACCGCAACCCATTGGGGACGGCCTCTTTCAGCAACAGATTCGAAGCCGACGGCATTACCTTTGAAAAGCCTAACCCCAATTTTTTCAGCTTCAACAATCCCTACGGGGCCTGCCCCACCTGCCAGGGCTACGGCAATGTTGTTGGCATCGATGAAGATATTGTGGTGCCCAACAAGTCGCTCTCGGTCTACGAAGATGTCGTAGTTTGCTGGCGCGGAGAGAAGATGTCGGAATGGAAGACACGCTTTATCCGGCTCTCGCCCAAACTCAACTTTCCTATCCATACCCCCTATTGCGACCTCACAGAGCAACAGCGAGACCTCTTGTGGCGTGGTAGCGGCCAATGGGAGGGCATTGATGGTTTCTTTAAATGGGTGGAAAGTCAAGCCAACAAGATACAATATCGCGTGATGCTTTCGCGCTTCCGAGGCAAGACAACCTGCCCCGACTGCCATGGCACAAGGCTTCGCAAGGATGCTTCGTATGTAAAAGTCTGCGGCAAATCTATCACCGAGCTGTTGACGTGGCCGGTGGATGATTTTGCCTTGTGGCTACAGGGAATTGTAGCCGAACCCGCTGGCGAGGCAGGCACACTCACCCTCCACGAGCGCAAGGTGGTTGGGCGCCTCTTAATTGAGCTCAACAACCGCGTAAAGTACCTTATCGATGTGGGTCTGGGTTATCTTTCGCTCAACCGCCTCTCAAACAGCCTCAGCGGTGGCGAGTCGCAACGCATCAACCTAGCCACTTCGCTCGGTAGTTCGCTCGTAGGCAGCATGTACATTCTTGATGAGCCCTCCATTGGGCTTCACTCCCGCGACACCAACCGCCTTATCCATGTGCTTCAAGAGCTCCGCGACCTAGGCAACACCGTTATCGTGGTGGAGCATGACGAAGACATTATGCGTGCCGCCGACTACATCATCGACATCGGCCCTGGTGCCGGCAGGCTCGGCGGCGAGGTGGTCTTTGCCGGCACACCCAATGAACTTGTTGACAAAGCCCCAAAAGAGTCTCTTACCGCCCAATATCTGCTAGGCAAGATGAGCATTCCTGTGCCCGCCACCCGACGGCCCTGGCGGGACCGCATCACCATACATGATGCTTTCTGCAACAATCTCAAGCACATTGATGTTGACTTTCCCTTAGGGGTGCTAACAGTGGTCACCGGCGTAAGCGGCTCCGGCAAGACATCCCTAGTCAAACAGGTCCTCTACGATGTGCTCCAAAAGCGCTTTGACGGGGCCACAGATTATGTAGGCAAGTGTGCTTGCATTTCGGGCGACATCACACGCATCAGCGGCATAGAATTAGTGGATCAGAACCCTATCGGCCGCTCCTCCCGTAGCAACCCCGCTACCTACATGAAGGCCTACGACGAGATTCGCCAACTCTTTGCTCAGCAGCCGATTGCTCAAACGCGTGGCTACAAACCCGGGTGGTTTTCCTTCAATACCGAAGGTGGTCGTTGCGAGGTCTGCGAAGGCGAAGGCTATGTTACCGTAGGCATGCAGTTTATGGCCGACGTGCATCTGGTTTGCGAGGAATGCCACGGCACCCGATTCAAGGAGGAAACCCTAGAGGTGCTCTACAAAGGAAAAAACATTTCCGAAGTACTTGAAATGACCGTGGACCAAGCCATTGAATTTTTTGAGGGTCAGAAGTCCATTTTGACGCGCCTGCAACCCTTGCAAGATGTGGGCTTGGGCTACTTGAAACTCGGGCAATCCTCCAGTTCGCTCAGCGGTGGCGAGGCACAACGGGTCAAACTAGCCTCGTTCCTCACCAAAGGCGAAGCGGAAAAGCCCAAGTTGTTCATCTTTGACGAACCTTCCACTGGGCTACACTTCCACGACATCCAGAAACTCATCGGTGCCTTCAACAGCCTCATCGAAAAGGGGCACACCGTCATTGTCATCGAGCACCACCACGATATCATCAAAGTAGCCGACTGGCTCATCGACATGGGGCCAGAAGGCGGGCGTGAGGGCGGCAATGTAATCTTTGCAGGCACCCCAGAAGGGTTGCTCGATTACGACCAACAAGGCACCTTGCCTGCCTCCTACACAGCAGCATTCTTGCGACAGACCATAGCTGGTACACCAAAACCCCATAAGGCTTCCACCCTTAGAAAATCTGCCACTGAAAAAAAGACAACCAACCCCAAGAAAAAATCATCAAATTAATAACATCAAATTTATTTACAAACATGATACACGGACACGAAGTACTTCACATGATGGAAGGCAACAGCTACTGCACCAAACAGCAACTCATTGATGCTATCATCGGACGATTTGGCGCTGACGAGCGGTTCTGCACCTGCTCCGCAGAGGGCATGACAGCAGCCGAACTGGTGGATTTTCTGGAAGACCACGGCAAATTCATGCCGGCAACAGAAAGGGACAGCTTTACAGTGGATATCACAAAAGTATGCAACCACTAGGCAGGCGGTAAAGGTGCCATTCCGTCAAATGTTTTCTGCAGATCTGCATTGCCAAGGGAATACATTTTTGAAAAGAAACAAACGCAACTGAAACAAATGATTGCAAAACTAAAAAAATCGCGCCGTGCCGCCAACCTTGGCCTTTACGGCTCCATTGCGGTGATTCTCGTTACCATCGTTTTCCATTTTAGCCCTGTACACATTGCCTATCAACAGGAAAATGTGCGCCGGTGGATGCTCATTGCTGGTACTATTTTGGCCGTATTGGCCATTGTCATGGTGCTCATGTCAATTCGCAGGACCGTCCCAATGCTCCGCCAAATGGATAAATTCGAAGAAAAACTTGCCGGCTACACCTCCTACATCTGCAACCTCTACTCCAGCACATTCTTTATCGTGCTGATTGAGTGCGCATTGATTGTACTCATGACTAATACATCCCTGCTGATGGTCACCATCTTGTTGGTGTTGGTACTCTTTCTCTCTTACCCAAACATGTACAAGATTAAGAGCGACCTCGGGCTCACCGATGCCGAGATGACCGCCCTCTTTGGCGATGCCTACACCACTGGCACTAGTATTGCCGATGCACAACCCGACATCTCGCAAGCCGATGTCCACCTTGAGATTGAGGCCCAGTCACAGGAAATCGAAGCCGACGAAGCCTCAAAAGACGCTTCGGAGCACCCCGACAACAAACAATAGCCTACCCCAAGCATGTCCACTATCGTTGCCATCTCCACCCCTGCCGGCGTTGGGGGCATTGCCGTGCTCCGGCTTTCCGGTCCGGATTCCTACCGCATTGCCACCCAACACATGAGGTTAAAGCCTTGCGAAGGCAACCGGCCTTTCTCATCCTATGCTATTTTCCGCAACGGTCAAGCAGTGATTGACGAGGTGATGACCACTTGCTACCACGCCCCACATTCCTATACTGGAGAAGAAATGGTAGAAATATCTTGCCATGGTTCGGTATATGTGCAACAGACAATTCTACAATCGCTTATCGACAGTGGTGCCACCTTGGCTGAACCCGGAGAGTTTACCCGGCGGGCCTTTCTTAACGGCAAACTCGACCTCTCTCAGGCCGAAGCCGTTGCCGACTTAATTGACTCCACCAATGCCGGCAACCACCAACTTGCCATCAGTCAGTTGCGTGGGGGGTATGCCAAACAGTTGACAGAATTGCGCGAACAGTTTGTAGAATTGGCATCGCTATTGGAGCTGGAGTTGGACTTCAGCGAAGAGGATGTGGAATTTGCTGACCGTAGCCAACTCACCACCTTGTTGGACAAAGTGGAGGACATCGCTAGAAGGCTTTTGGAGAGTTTTTCGCTCGGCAACGCTATCAAAAATGGTGTTCCGGTAGCCATTGTCGGCAGACCCAACGTAGGCAAGTCGACCTTGCTCAACACCCTAGTGGGAGAAGACCGCGCCATTGTCAGCGATGTTGCCGGCACCACACGCGACACCATTGAGGACACACTCACCCTCGGTGGTATTACTTTCCGATTTATCGACACTGCCGGAATCCGCCACAGCAACGACACAATCGAATCGCTTGGCATAGAGCGCAGTTACCGGGCTATTGAAAAAGCCCAGGTAGTGCTCTACTTGACTGATGTTGACCACTACGCCACCATTTCCCAGGAACTTGCCGAACTCAAAGAGAAGGTGAGCCTAAGTGGCAAACGATTGATTGTGCTACTAAACAAAATAGATGCCACAGAGGTTGCATTATCAGTAAAACCCATAGAGACCGATGAACCCGCAGAGCGCGTTCTCGCCATCTCTGCCAAGAAAGGCACTGGGATTGACCAGCTACGCGAGCTTCTTGCCGCCCCCTATGCCACGCCCGCTACAGGCCAACCCATCCTCTCCAACCTCCGTCACCACCAAGCTCTGCAAAAGGTATTGTCCGCAACCAAACTTGTCCGCCACGGACTTTCCGAAGGTCTGCCAGCGGACCTTGTGGTGATTGATTTGCGTGATGCCCTTTACCATCTAGGCACCATCACGGGACATGTTACTTCGGAAGAAATACTGGGGTCTATCTTTCACCGTTTTTGCATTGGAAAGTAATTGATACACTTTATCCTAATACCTCTATGAAAGAGATACTCGACCTTCAGCGCGCTTACTTTCAAACAGGCGCCACCTTGCCATATCAAAAGCGAATAGAATCGCTCAATGCACTCTATGAAAGCGTCAAAAAACACGAACAGACGTTGCTTCAAGCCCTCAAAAGCGACCTTGGGAAATCAGCCACCGAGGCTTATATGTGCGAAGTGGGTCTTGCCTTGAGCGATATTAGCTACACCCGCCGACATTTAAAACAGTGGATGAAGCCCCAACGCCGCCGTAGCCCGATAACCAACTTCCCGGCCCAAAGCAGAGTCATCAGTAATCCTTACGGCGTAGCCCTTGTCTTGGCCCCTTGGAACTATCCGTTGCTACTTACCGTCTCGCCCTTGACGGGAGCTCTAGCTGCCGGCAACTGCTGCGTATTGAAGCCATCGGAGCTCGCACCTACCACTGCCGAAGTCCTTACCGAAATTGTTAGGGAGACCTTTTCGCCCGAATATGTCACCGTAGTCAATGGTGCCGTAGAAGAGAGTAAAGCATTGCTTGAACTCGACTTCGACTACATTTTCTACACCGGAGGAGCTACCGTAGGCAAAATTGTGATGGAAAAGGCCTCGCGCCACCTAACCCCCGTTACACTAGAGCTTGGTGGGAAATCGCCAGCCATTATTACCCGTAGCGCGAATTTGCGCTTGGCAGCCCGCAGAATTGTTTTCGGCAAATTCCTCAATGCCGGCCAAACCTGCGTAGCCCCAGACTATGTACTCTGCGAAGAATCGGTTCATGAACAATTCCGGCAAATGCTGAAAGAGGAACTATGGCAAATGTTTGGCAAGCACCCATTGGACAATCCTAATTATGGCAGAATTGTCAACCAACGCCATTTCGACCGTCTTTGCCACCTTATGGACCCCGCCAAAACAGTTGTTGGCGGAGAGCTCCAACCCGACCGTCTGCGCATTGCACCTACTATTATGGACGATGTATCAGCCACCGATTCCGTCATGCAGGAAGAAATTTTTGGTCCGTTGCTCCCCATCCTCGTTGTTGCTGATGCTGATGAGGCATTCCGTTTTGTTCAGGACCGACCGCACCCGCTAGCACTCTATCTATTTACCGAAAACTCTGCCATAGAGCGTAAATTCATAACGGGACTGCAGTTCGGTGGCGGTTGTGTCAACGACACCATCTCACACCTTGCGGTCCACAACTTACCTTTTGGTGGTGTTGGCAGTTCCGGCATGGGCGCTTATCATGGCAAAGACACCTTTCTAACATTCAGCCACCAAAAATCCATTGTCAAGCGGAACACTTGGGTTGACCCATCCCTTCGCTACCAACCCTATACTCGCACAGGGCTTAAGCTAATAAAGAAACTCCTTCACTAACCCGTTTGTGGGTAGAATATTAGCATTTGCAACAATTATCCGAGCAGGACGCTACAAGTGGCACAAAGGATTTGCACGAGCAGATAGCGGCAGAGTTTGCAATTAATTTGTCCACATTGGAAAAAAAATGTAATTTTGCGAGTTGATAAAAACCACATATTATGTTGCAACTACAATATATCAAGGAACATACAGAAGAAATCGTTGAGCGTCTAAAGATTAAGAATGTAGAAAACGTTGAGAAGCGCATTCAGGAAATCATTGACTTGGACTGGCAACGTCGCAACCTGCAGCAACGCTCCGATGCCGTTAAAGCCGAGCAGAATGCCATTGCAAAGGAAATTGGCATGCTTTTCAAGCAAGGTAAGCGCGATGAGGCTGATGCCAAGAAGGCCCAGACCACCACACTTAAGGTCCAAGAGAAAGAGCTCGCTGAACAACTGGCAACCACAGAAACCGAACTCAACGCCAAGTTGATTTCCCTGCCAAACGCCCCACATATCACAGTGCCGAAGGGCAAGAGCGAAGCCGACAATGTGGTTGTAGCCGAATTCGGTTGCAAGCCCAATCTCCCCGCTGGAGCACTACCCCATTGGGATCTCTGTGCCAAATACGACATAGTGGACTTTGAATTGGGCAACAAGATTACTGGGGCCGGTTTCCCCGTTTACAAAGGCAAGGGCGCTCGGTTGCAACGTGCCCTCATCGACTTCTTTTTGGATGAAGCCGTCAAAGCTGGTTATGTGGAGATTATGCCCCCACTGATGGTTAACGAAGCCAGCGGTCTTGGTACAGGCCAACTGCCTGACAAGGAGGGTCAGATGTACGCCGTTCCTTTGGACGCCTATTATATGATTCCCACCGCTGAGGTACCCATCACCAATCTTTATCGCAACACCATTGTCAACTCCGACCAGTTTCCCATCAAGCACGTAGGCTACTCGGAATGCTTCCGCCGCGAGGCCGGCAGCTACGGTAAGGACGTCCGCGGGCTGAACCGCTTGCATGAGTTCAGTAAGGTGGAAATAGTGGTCATTGAGCACCCCGACCGATCATACGACACCCTTGAGGTGATGAAAAAACATGTGGGCGGGTTGCTCGACAAGTTGGGTCTACCATACCATATACTTAAACTCTGCGGTGGCGACATCAGTTTCACCTCCGCCATGACCTTTGACTTTGAGGTTTGGAGCGCAGCCCAACAGAAATGGCTCGAAGTCTCCTCTGTTTCCAATTTCGAAACCTTTCAAGCCAACCGCATGAAATTGCGTTTCAAAGACAGCGATGGCAAAATGAAGTTGGCCCACACCCTAAACGGTAGTGCCCTTGCCCTCCCACGTATTGTTGCCGCAATGCTAGAGAATAACCAGACCCCAGAGGGTATCGTCATGCCCGAATGCTTGCGGCCCTACTTGCACTTTGACAAAATCGACTAGACGGCACGTGTCAAGCGTACGTCCGCATTCCATCCCTCACCCTAAAAAAAACATGAACGAGCCACGAGGTTCGTTCATGTTTTTTTGCCTACACAAAAGAGTCCTGCCAAGAAAGCCCTTTTTGGTGGTTACTGGTGGTTACTGCGACCTTGTCTCTTATCGCTCACCCAACTTGTTGAATATCAG
>CAZAAK010000022.1:0-27755 GCA_964483145.1 uncultured Bacteroidaceae bacterium | reverse complement strand
ACAATGAGTATAACTGAATATTAACCCTGTCTAAAAATGGGGAGTACTATAAAGAGAGGGAGAAAATACTTCTACAACTTGGGCTACGATTTCATACAAATGGTAACGAAAACAAATATAAACCAAGACAAAAAATAGAACCCGTGTACCTAGAACTCCTCTCCCCTGCCAAGAACTACGAGCAAGGCCGCGAAGCAATCAACCACGGCGCTGATGCAATCTATATCGGTGCTTCCAATTTCGGCGCTCGCGTGGCAGCGGCCAATAATATCGAAGAGCTGGATCGGCTCACCCGTTATGCCCACATCTACCATGCCAAGGTTTTTGCCACAGTCAATACACTCCTGTTCGACAACGAGTTAGAAGAAGCTACAAGCCTGTTGCACCAACTTTACAACATTGGTGTAGATGCCGCGATAATACAAGACTTGGGACTGTTGGAATGCGATATACCGCCCATTGAACTACATGCCAGCACCCAAGCTAACAATGCTTCGCTAGAGCGTATCAAATTCATGGAGAAAGTTGGATTCAAAAGAGTTATCTTAGCCCGCGAAACTTCATTGGAGCAGATACGAGAGATCCGCCGCAATACTACTGTTGATCTAGAAAGTTTCATTCAAGGAGCTCTCTGTGTGAGCTATAGTGGACAGTGCTATATGAGCCAGTACATCAATGGGCGTAGCGGGAATCGCGGCTGTTGCAGTCAGCCCTGTCGGTCCGCCTACGACCTCTATGACCATCAGGGCAACCTCCTACGAAGGAACGAGTACTTGCTCTCGCTCAAAGATTTCTCTGCTGCTTGCCATATACAGGAAATGATAGACGCTGGTATCTCCTCCTTCAAAATAGAAGGTCGTTTGAAAGATATGAGCTATGTAAAGAATGTGACATCCTACTACCGTCGCCTATTGGACGACATCATGGCCTTGCGTACCGACTGCAAGCCTGCATCTTCTGGCCAGACGGAGTTTTTCTTTGTCCCCGACCTTGAAAAGACCTTCAACCGATGTTTTACTGACTATTTTCTTAAGGGGCGTAAGCCCATGGCCACCATAAGCACCCAGAAATCATTGGGAAAGAGATTGGGGTCGATAACCAAAATCGAACGCAACAACATTACCCTCAAGAGACGTGAACCCCTCTCACCTGGAGACGGACTATGCTTTTTCAATGCCAAAGGCGAGCTAGAAGGTTTCTTTGTCAATCACGTGCAAAACAGTACTTTCCAACCCAATCATATGCCTGTTGGCCTGACTGTGGGAACCGAACTCTGGCGCAACAACGACCAAGCTTTCGAAAGAAAGTTGCAAGGATGCAGTAGCATTCGCAAAGTGAACATTACTGTTGCGCTGACCGACATTCCCAATGGTCTACAACTTAAGTTAATCGACAGCGAAGGTTACGAGGCTTCTGCCACTGCTGTCTGCACAAAAGAGATTGCCCAAAATCCCAGCCGTGCCATCGAACAGACCGACAGACAATTGCGCAAATTGGGCGGCACTATCTTCCAAGCTACCGAAGTCAAGAACCTTTGTCAGCAACCTTATTTCCTTCCGTCCGCCATTCTCAACGACCTCAGGCGTAATGCTGTAGCTATGCTGGAAGAGATACGCGCTACTGAGCATTTGGCCCACAGGGGCACTAGCGCCACGCTAAGCGAGCGACAAGCCAACAGAACACCTTATTTCGAGACGGAGCTGACCTATCAGGCTAATATTCTCAACCACAAAGCGGAGCAGTTCTATCGCCGTCATGGAGTGAAACATTTGGAATATGGTTTGGAAAAAACTCTCGATTATGAAGGCAAGTCACTGATGACCACAAAATACTGTCTACGCTACGAATTGGGTAGTTGTCTTTTGGGGAAAAACGGAACCCGCCAAAAGCAGTCAATTCCTAACGGACCCCTCTATCTCCGCAACAACAAAAACTGGTTTCGACTTGAATTCGACTGCAAAAATTGCCAAATGAAAATTCTTAAGAGCACACCCTTGGATGGCCCTCGATGCCCCAATAGTGCGTTAACTAGGTAGCAATGGGGGAGGTGTAGACCTTCTTTTGCATCCCAGCAAACAAGGATACGCCATTGTATACGATGGATTTTATCATTTTAGGGAAAATAGGAAAGGTCTTTGGATTTTTCCTCAGAAAACAGTTGTATTTTTGCATATCGAAAAAAGTAATGTAAAAGAAAGGAGCATCTACATGAAAATGTCTCGTTTAATAAGTGTCATTCTTTTGGGAATTACCTTGATTGCTGCTTGCCCAATTTATGCTCAACGCGGTGGCGGTAGCAGAGGAAGTTCCAGTGTGGGTAGTCGCAGTAGCGGGGGGAGCTTTTCCCGTAGCACGTCTAGTCCTAGTCGTTCCAGTTCCTCCACCCATGGCCGTTCTGGGGTTTCCAGCAGTTCTGCATCGGTTTCCTCCACACGTTCTTCCGGTACGTTGGGCTCGTCCAGCTCATCCGATAGCTTCACGGGTTCAGCCTTTTCGGGCGGGCTTCGTAGAAGTGGCAGCGCCAGCGGGCGTGGCTCTGTTGGGGGCGGGACGTCCTCTTCGCCTTCGCGCACTGGTAGTGTCCCAACGCAGATGCGTAGAGGCCAAACTGGGGCTTATTCTAGGGTCGGGGTCACAGGTCGCGAAGATGTTGTCGGCTCCAATGCGCCTAGAGTAAGCGCCGATGGCGAAGCCACTCGTGCTACCAATGCACGGGTAGGTAATGGTCGACCTTCTGGAGTAGCTCCAATGGCTGGTGGTGGCATCGGTCCGCGCCCGCACCACAATCCCTATCATGGCAACCCGCACTATCACCAAATCTATTGGGATCCCTGTCCACCACGCCCGTGCTACTGGCCTGGTTTTTGGATTTACTGTAGTGGCTATTGGTATGATGGTCATGCATCTGATAACTACGTTGTGCGCGAATACGTAAAAGAAACCTACAACATGCAACTTGTGGCTTATGCCATCAGTGGCGACTATATGTATGCCTTGGTTAACGATGTGGATGGTCATACCTACTTGCAGATTTACGACAAAAGCGATAAACTTTTAGCCGAGCAACAGGTTAGCCGCAAATACACAAAGATGGAAGTTGACGCCCAAAATGGGGGATGTTGGATTATGAAAAAGAGAGGCAAAGATGCATTGCTTTTCCTGTATGCCGACGGTCAATTGCTGATTTATGAGGCAAACAAATAAGATCCTTTCAAAATTTCTATACCAAGTTATCTATTATCGGGAGTCCTTTAAGGGCTCCTGTTTTTTTCCTCACTCCTCCCTGTTGACTTTTTTGCAGTTGGGTTCTTCCTTTGTGGCTTCCTATTTTGCTATCCGATATCGGTCCGTTGCGCACACTGTTTATCGTTGGCAGAAATATTTGATTGGTCTTGAGAAACAACTGTGATAAAAAAAGTCTGCAATTAAAAAAAAATACGTACCTTTGCAAAACCAAAATATGAATAAGAACAGTCAATATATAAACGAGCAGACGATTTTCTTAAATATCAAGAAAAGAGACGTTTACGATTATTTATAAGCCACGGAGTAGCGTGTTTTTTGAGGTCTTTTATTAGGTTTACTTTGTGGCAAGAGTTCTGTTTTGGAATCCCAATCATTTTTATTTAACAATCATTTAAGTCTTATATTATGGAATTACCATTTGCTGAAGCGTGGAAAATCAAGATGGTTGAACCCATCAAGAAGTCCACTCGCCAGGAGCGCGAAAAATGGCTTGCAGAAGCCTACAACAACATCTTTATGCTTAAGAGTGACTATGTCTACATCGACCTTCTCACGGACTCTGGCACCGGTGCTATGAGTGACCGTCAGTGGGGCGCTATGATGATGGGTGATGAAAGTTACGGCGGTGCCCGCAGTTTCTATCATATGAAAGACACTATCACTCAAATCACTGGCTTCGAATATGTTATTCCCACCCACCAGGGCCGTGCTGCTGAGAATGTACTTTTCAGCTACCTCGTAAAGCCTGGTATGGTTGTCCCAGGTAATGCTCACTTTGATACTACGAAGGGCCACATTGAGAGTCGCAAGGCATTCGCCATTGATGTCACCGTTCCCGAGGCTTACGACACCCAGCTCGAAGTCCCCTTCAAAGGCAATGTTAGCCTTGAAAAACTCGAAAAGGTTTTACAAGAAAACAAGGGCAACGTCCCCTTTATGGTCCTCACCATCACCAATAACACCGTTGGAGGTCAGCCCGTGAGCATGCAGAATATCCGCGAAACCTGCGAACTCTGCCACAAATACGGCGTGCCCGTAAATATAGACAGCGCCCGTTTTATCGAGAACGCTTACTTTATCAAAACCCGCGAAAAAGGTTATGAAAACAAGACCCTTCGTGAGATTGCCAAGGAGATGTTCTCCTATGCCGACTGCATGACTATGAGTGCCAAGAAGGATGGTTTGGTCAACATGGGTGGCTTCATTGCTACCAACAAGAAGGAATGGTACGATGGCGCCAAACTCTTCTGCATCCCATTTGAGGGCTTCTTGACTTATGGCGGCATGAACGGTCGTGATATGGATGCTTTGGCAGTTGGTTTGAATGAGAACATTGAGTTCCCGATGGTTGAGACCCGCATAAAACAAGTCGAGTACCTTGCCAAGAGACTTGATGAGTATGGCATCCCCTATCAGCGCCCTGCAGGCGGACACGCCATTTTTGTTGATGCCGACAAAATCCTCACCGAAATTCCTAAGGAGGAGTTCCCTGCCCAGACCCTCACTTGCGAGCTTTATCTCGAAGCCGGCATTCGTGCCTGCGAGATTGGTTACGTGTTGGCTGACCGCGATCCTGTTACCCGTGAGAACCGCTTTGGTGGCAACGATTTCGTCCGCCTTTGCATTCCCCGTCGCGTGTACACCAACAACCACATGGATGTTATCGCTGTTGCCCTGAAGAATGTCTTCGACCGTCGCCATTCCATCACGCGCGG
Source organism: uncultured Bacteroidaceae bacterium (assembly GCA_964483145.1). GTDB lineage: Bacteria > Bacteroidota > Bacteroidia > Bacteroidales > P3 > Colimorpha. Next base: position 22,794 of record CAZAAK010000022.1, on the reverse strand, counting down.
TTTGGAGATTACCTGGGAAGCCGAACTTATGCGTCACTTCACTTGTCAGTTCAAACGTCTTAGCAAGTAAGCGCGTAGCCGGCTGTTATTGCTCAGCAACGGACAAGGCAGGCTTCTGTTGACTTGATTGAACAGGAGGTAAACATGTTTTAGAGGTGTTTACCTCCTTCTTTATTGTAGGCATTCATGCAATTTCGAATACGTCAGTTGTCCAAAAACCTTTGTCCGCGGCTATGCCTTCCACACTGATGGGCCTAACCGAAGTTTCATCCTGCCGTACCGACATAAGAAGCACGGGCTGCTGGACATGCCAACAACCCGTGTTTTTTTACAGTATTGTTAACAATTTACTCAAAGAATGTCTCATTCTGCCCACGAGCAATAACCAAGTGCCGGGAAAGACAAAAAAGGAAATCGGAAAGGCGGTTGATATAGCACATAACATCTTCTGCTATGGGCTGCCCTTGTGCCAAGCGAACAATACAACGTTCGGCACGACGGCACACAGTCCTACAGACATGGCATTGTGTTGAGGCTATGTTGCCACCAGGTACGATAAAATGCTTGAATTTGGGTAGGGTCTCTTGCAACTTATCGATAGATTGCTCCAACTCTTCCACCGCATTATCGGCAAGTTTAGGTAGTTTGTACGGCAATTCCTTTTCTGTAGCCAAAGCGGTCTGCACGACGAAGAGGTTATGCTGCACCTTCTTGAGGAAGTTGTAATGTTCAGGGTCGTCCTGACGAATCAATTCCGCCAAAAGGCCTACATGCGAGTTCAGTTCATCAACAGACCCGTAAGCTTCTACTCGGTCGTCGCATTTAAGTACCCGCGTACCCCCTATTAATGAGGTAGTACCTTTGTCGCCAGTTTTGGTGTATATCATAATGCTCAAATTTTTTCAACGGACTTAACCTCGGGTATAACGCGCTTGATGGCTGTCTCTATACCTTGCTTGAGAGTCTGCATAGCGTGAGGACAAGAACTGCAATGGCCTGTAAGCCGCACCATGACAACCCCTTCGTTGGTCATGTCGACATATTCTACATCGCCTCCGTCTTGCTGAAGGTAATGGCGGATTTGGTTGAGGGCGTTCTTTACGCGAACCTCTACAACTGATTTTTCCTGGTCGGTCATAGGCTGGTGGACTAAAGGTTATTGTTCTTTTTGATGGTTTACTTTGCAAATTTCGCGGATAGTGTTGTGTGCCAATTCCATGAAGGCTCCACTTTCGGGTGTCTCCTCTTCAGGGAGGAGCGCAACAGGCCGGCCGTTATCACCACTTTCTGCAATACTTTGCACTAGAGGAATCTCGCCCAATAGAGGCACATGCATTTCCTCAGCAAGACGTTTGCAACCACCTTTGCCAAAGATATAGTACTTGTTGTTAGGAAGTTCTGCGGGTGTAAAATAAGACATATTCTCCACAAAACCTAGTACCGGGATGTTGATTGCAGGATTGTTGAAGAGCTCCACACCACGCACTACATCGGCTAAAGCAACCTGCTGTGGAGTACTCACGATAATGGCTCCATTAACCGGAAGTGTCTGCGCCAAAGAAAGCTGCACATCGCCCGTTCCGGGAGGCATGTCAACTACCAAATAGTCAATTTCGCCCCACCACGTCTCGGTGGCTAACTGCTTAAGTGCATTGGAGGCCATAGGCCCACGCCAAGCCAAAGCCTTGTCCGGGTCCACGAGGAAACCAATGGACATCAACTTAATGCCATAGCGCTCAATGGGGGTCATGTAGGTCTTGCCAGCTATTGTCTGGCCATAAACATCTTCTCCGCTGACATTAAACATAATGGGGATTGAGGGGCCGTAAATATCAGCATCAATAAGTCCAACGCTTGCGCCCGTCTTAGCCAACGAGATAGCTAGGTTTGCCGCTACTGTGCTTTTCCCTACACCACCTTTGCCTGAGGCTACTACAATGCAGTTCTTTACCCCTGGCATCAACTCATGTGGGTCGGGCTGTTTCACCTCATGGGTGGTGAGGTTGACGGTTATTTCGGCCTCATGGTCAACAAACTCATGGATGGCTTCTACGCAATTGTCGCTCATGCGCTTTTTCATGGGGCAACCAGCAGTGGTCAACACCAAATCGAAAGAGACCTTCTTGCCGTCGATGGCTATATTTTCAATCATGCCAAGCTCAATCAAGCTACGGCCAAGGTCGGGATCTTCCACATGGCTCAAAGCCATTTTAATCATATCTTTTGTAATCATAGTCAGGTACTAATATTTCTTTTCAAACTTTTTTTGGGTGGCACATGGTAAATAACTGCACAAGTTTAAATTTGCGCCAAGTGGCAGGCAAAACCTGCCCCCTCCTTGGCACCAACTAGCGGAATATCTCCTGCAATTTCTTCTCAAGTTCAGCACCGCGCAGATTGCGAGCAATTATCCTCCCCTCGCCATCCACCAACACGGTAGACGGGATGGACATAATGCCGTATGCCCTGCCGGCAGCCGACGACCATTGTTTCAAGTCGCTGACATGGTTGGGCCACACCAAACCATCGGCCTTAATGGCATTTCGCCAAGCATCTCCGTCCTTGTCGAGCGAAACGCTAAAAACCTCGAAACCCATATCATGGTACTTGTTGTAAAGTCTCACCACATTGGGATTCTCACGGCGGCATGGACTACACCAAGAAGCCCAAAAGTCGATAAGCACCACTTTGCCACGGAGGTCGGAAAGGCGGCGCATAACCCCATTGGGGTCATTCATGGCAATTTCAGGCGCCTCCATACCAGCTACCAACACTCCCTTGAGACGCTCGGAGAGATGCCTGACATAAACATTTCCGGCATACTTGGGCGTGAGGGCATCGCGGACCTCTTTGTAGAGTGTAGCATAATTGTCAAAATCCTGCTCAAAGAAGGTTGCCAAAAAAGCTGCCATCAGTATATCCTTGTTGTTCCTAACCAGTTCCTCTACACGTGCTGGGACTTGAGACATCGAAGCCTGGTCCGTGGCCCCTAGCAAAATGTCGTTGAACTGTCCGTAGAGCTTGATATTGTTGGAACCTTTGCAGTTGTCAATCTTATAGATACGTTTCCCGGCAAGAAATTCGATATCGGCATGTACGCGGTCTTTTGGCTCTATCATTAGGTGGCACATATTGCCGTCGCCATTGTCGATGTGAAGAAAATAGAGCGTTGGCTCGGTAATATCAAACGTTATTTTGAAGGCATCCTTCTTATCCAATTTGAGGGTATCAACGGAGATAAATTTGTCGCCCTCAGTCTTGCTGATAATGGCCTTGCAACCTTCGGGAATACCCCTAAGCGTACCGCTAAGGGTGGCTTTTTGCGCCGAAAGACTGTATGCTGAAAACAACATTACAAGAGTAAAAAAAATGGCTACGCGTTTCATAGACGAAGTATGTGTTTGTACAATACTGTTTGGTTTGGATTCTTGCTGTGTCAATCTCCTGCTAATTTAACCTTTGCTTTCACAGCCTGTTGGATTTCGGTATCAAACGGCAACGCCACTTTATAGTAGGCATTGTCGCCATAAAGTGACATGGCCATGAGTGCACGATAGCGGTTGCGCATTTCGGCACCATATTTGCCGATAGTCAACGCATCGCGCTTCAACCCCTTCTTGTCACCCTGTTTGAGGATGGCCTCAAAAGTGGTATCGTCCACACGGTAGTTTTTGTCAAAAACCTCAAAGGTGGGGTAGCGCTGGATAATCTCACTATAGTGGGCAAAAAGTTCGGCATAGAGGACACGTTCAAAAGCTTGTGATGATATAAGATTGTTGAAATAGACCAAATGGGTGTCGCGAAAATAAGGCAATGACACATCGGGCTGGATGCCACCACCACCGTAGACTTTCCGCCCATGCTTGGTAAGGAAAGCTTCGGAAGATGTGTCAGCCACATTGAGCACCGAGTCGGCGGCATTGTAATCGCTTAGCACTCGGTTGAGGTATTCCATATAATACTCGTCGCTGCCCTTGTCATAGGGACGTTGGATGCAACGCCCCGAGGGAGAATAATAGCGGGCTATGGTCAATAGCACAGCGGCCTCGCCTGGCAGGTCGAACTGATGCTGTACCAGTCCTTTGCCAAAACTACGGTGGCCAATGATTGCGCCGCGGTCGTTGTCTTGGATAGCACCGCTGACCACCTCGCTAGCCGAAGCCGAATGTTCGTTGATAAGGATAGTGAGGCGCCCTTTCTCAAAGAGCCCGCCATTTGTAGCATAGACGTTGCGTCTGCGGTCGTGGGCTCCTTGGGTGTAGACGATAAGGTCGCCTTTGGGCAACATCTCATCAGCCATATTGATGGCAGACTCAAGCACGCCGCCGCTATTGCCACGAAGGTCCAATACCAAATGTTTCATACCTTGCTGGTTAAGCTCCAGTAGCGCCGAATGGAACTCGCTAGCAGTGGTTTCGGCAAAACGAGTTACCAAAATGTAGCCTGTGGTCTTGTCCATCATCACCGCAGCAGGAATGGAACTGTGTCGGATGACATCGCGTTTGACTTTGATGTTCCGGATCTTGTCCGACCCCTCGCGCTGAATACCCAACGTAACAGTGCTATGGCGCGGTCCGCGGATATGGTTGACAACCTCAGAGGGATTTTTGGTCATGCCAGTGCCCGAGACTTGGGTAGTGTCAACATAGATGATGCGGTCGCCCGGATGAATGCCAGCATCAGCCGCTGGGCTACCAGAGATAATCGTAGAGGCATAAACCGTGTCCCCAAGGTAGAAAAGAGTAATACCGACACCTTGAAACTGCCCTTGCATCATCTCAGCCTCCTGGGCAAAAGCCGAAGGAGTGAGATAGGCGCTGTGGGGGTCAAGGGTGGAGAGCATGGCGTTCATCATCAGGTTGGTGACAGAGTCGTAGTCGACCTTGTCCACATAAAAGTCGTCTACTAGCTCCATTAAGGTGTTCACACGGGCACTCATCATGCTCTCATCGGCACTCTTTTGCCAATAACCAGAGTCGACCTTTGGGGCAGAAATCACACCTATGAGCAAACCCACACAAAGCGCCAAAAGGACTATGCCGAGGGAGTATGTTGTTTTTTTTCTTGTCATAATTGTTGGATAACGCAATGGTCTGGTTTTTATTGCTTGGTAAGCCCCAACCGATGCAAGGCCAACTGCACCACTTCGGCGTGGTCGAAAGCCAGTGGCGGCAGTTCTGCAAGGGTAAACCAATGGGCTTCGGCTGCATCATCACCTCCCGCCACTTCGGTTAGCGGCACTTCAACCATAAAGGCCACGGTGATAGTACGCCCACGGGGGTCGCGGCCAATGGCGCTGAAGCTTTTGAGCTCTTCAAAGTGGGCGGTGGTCTCAATTCCTGTCTCCTCTTTCAACTCTCGGCGGGCGCACTCTTCCAAGGTTTCATCCATGTTGAGGAAGCCACCTGGCAATGCCCACATACCTTTGAAAGACTCGTTGCCGCGCTGAACCAAAAGCAACAGGCGGTCGCCTTCCGAGCTGATGCCAAAAACTACACAGTCGGCGGTGACTGCTGGGCGGGGATATTTGTAGCTATACATTTTTCTAACCAAAACTGTTGTCTAAAAAGTGTGGACCAGTTCTTTGTCAACTCATGTTTGTCAACACCGATTCCTTACAGTTCGTAGGTGGTGCCGTCCTTGCCATCCTTTACGGTAATTCCAAGGGCACCGAGAGCATCGCGGATTTTATCGCTTGTAGCCCAATCCTTGTTGGATTTGGCAGTGGCGCGCATCTCCAAAATCATCTTCATCAAGCCATCTATAACGGCAGTGTTGTCGGTGTTGGTCTCATCGCGTAGCCCCATCAGCTCAAAGACAAAGGTTTCCATCACACCCTTCAATTCGTTGATGTCGGCTTGGGTGAGGGTGGCTTTCTTGTCATTGGCAGTATTGATGAGTTTTGTCATGTCAAAAAGGTGGCTAATGACCATAGGCGTGTTCAAGTCGTCGTTCATGGCATCATAACACCTCTGGCGGTATTCTTTCACGTCCACACTACTGCTCCCCGAGGGTTGCAGGCGCTGGAGGGTTCTGTAGGATTGCATCAAGCGGTTGTAACCTTTTTCGGCAGCGATGAGGGCTTCGTTGCTAAAGTCCACAGTGCTGCGGTAGTGTGCCTGCAGGATGAAGAAACGGATGGTCATGGGCGTGTAGGCCTGTTGCAGCAATTTGTGGCTGCCGGAGAAAAACTCATCGAGGGTGATGAAATTACCCAGAGACTTGCCCATTTTCTGTCCGTTGATGGTAATCATGTTGTTGTGCATCCAGTATTTGCAGGGGCCGTGACCGCAGCAGGCGGTTTTCTGTGCTATTTCGCTCTCGTGGTGAGGGAACATTAGGTCCATGCCGCCTCCGTGAATGTCGAACATCTCGCCCAAATACTTGGTGCCCATGGCAGTGCACTCGGTGTGCCAACCAGGGAAGCCCACGCTCCAAGGCGAGTTCCAACGCATGATATGTTCGGGAGAAGCTTTCTTCCAAAGTGCAAAGTCGGCAGTGTCGCGCTTTTCGTTTTGGCCGTCAAGCTCGCGGGTAGTGGAGAGCATCTCGTCAATGACCCGGCCTGAGAGCCGGCCATAGTTTTTGAAGTGCTCGTGATATTTGCGCACGTCAAAATAAACGCTACCATTGCTTTCATAAGCAAAACCCGCGTCCAATATCTTCTGTACCAACTCAATCTGCTCAATGATATGGCCAGAGGCCAAAGGCTCGATGCTGGGGCGACGTACATTAAGGCGGTCCATGGCGGCATGATAACGGTTGGTGTAGTATTGGGCTACTTCCATGGGTTCTAGCTGCTCTAGCCGAGCTTTTTTTGCAATCTTGTCCTCTCCGTCATCGGCATCATGCTCCAGATGCCCCACGTCGGTGATGTTGCGCACATAGCGTACCTTGTAGCCAATATGGGTCAGATAGCGGAAAAGCACGTCAAACGTGATGGCAGGGCGGGCATGACCAAGGTGTCCGTCGCCGTAGACCGTCGGGCCACACACATACATGCCCACATGGTCGGGTGTAACCGGAACGAACAGTTCCTTTTGATGCGAAAGGGTATTGTAAATCAATAACGGTTGCATGGTAATAAATGTATTTTAAAAATGCAAAATTACAATTTTTTTTCGAATAAAAAGAAATAAATCAACCTCAGCAGACTATACCACCGCGTGCAAGCATTGTAATTTCAGGATGGATAGGTGCTCAAAGAAATTGCCAGCCCAACCAACATTTATTTAATTGTTGCGTGCAGAACGTCCGGGTGAAGGCCACCGATTTGTCCACTAATTTTGCAAATTCAAGGTACAAAGCAAGGGGTGTTGTCTGCAGCAAACCTTCGATTGGCCTCGCAAAATCGGCTCTAGGCAACCGGTAGGGGATATGTAGGACATAGGAAGATTCGTCTTTTTGTTTACGTTTATTTTATCTTTTACTTACTCTTCATTTACCTTTTGTTTACTTAACCTAGGCAAAAGGTAAATAAAATGTAAAAGAAAGGTAAACAAAAGGTAAATAAAAAGACGAAGCCACAGCGACCTCACCAATACATTACGCACACCCCACACTGCCTTCGCAAAATGTTCTCCGATTGCTATAATCGAACTGAAAATCATTGTAAATGCACCTCAGAATGCACAAGATTTGGCAGATGATAGAGAAGAATAATGTTGCAAATCAGTCAAATGCACATATGTCTCAGAAAAATTTGGGTCAAATACGTTTTAAATGAAAAAAAAAGTTTAATTTTGCAGCACAAAAGCAATGAGGAAGCTTGGGAGGCGAGGTGGTATCGACAACTTGGGCTATAGAGGATGTTTGATAGGCAGGGTGGTATCTCCAATTCGGGCTACTCCCTCTCAGTAGAGCCTCATGGCGGTGTCCAACTGCCCAAATAAAGGGGAAGGCAGTTGCGAACCCGTGTTGTGCAAATAAGTTTTCGCATGAAAGTATAACCTTTCTTACCCCAAAAACATAAGATGATGAACTCAGTTCGATTGTATGAAGAGCATCTCCGGCCGTTTGTTTCTGCAGAAGAGCTTGCCGGTATCAGTAAAGAGGTTCTCAAGGCCAAAGAAACCCTAGTTTCGGGTACGGGTAAAGGAAATGATTTTTTGGGCTGGATAGACTTGCCCAAGGAGATTTCGGCTGACGCCATTGCCAGAATCAGGCAGGATGTGGCCAGGCTCACCCCCAAGATCCAATTGTTTGTGGTCATAGGCATTGGCGGTAGCTATCTTGGTGCTCGCGCAGTGATAGAGGCTCTTCAGTCGGAGTTCGCCCCGATGCAAAATGGGGCTCATCCGCTTGTTGTCTATGCGGGCCACACCTTGAGTGAGGATTACTATTATCAGCTACTTCAAGTGCTAGACAGCCACGATTATGCGGTTGCAGTCGTTTCCAAGTCGGGCACGACCACAGAGCCTGCCGTTGCCTTCCGTATCATTAAGGCCCATATGGAAAAGAAATATGGCAAAGCCAATGCTGCCGAGCGTATTATTGCCATTACCGATGCCTGCCGTGGTGCTTTGCACACCATTGCCAGTCAGCAGGCGTATCGCACCTATGTGATTCCGGATAATGTCGGTGGGCGTTTCTCGGTATTAACTCCAGTGGGGTTGTTGCCAATAGCGATGGCGGGTTTTGATATTGGCAGGCTCATCGAGGGGGCTTGCGACATGCGCGAAACCTGTATCGGAAGCAATTCGCTTGAGGAAAATCCGGCTTTGACGTACGCTGCCGTTCGGAATATCCTTTACCGCAAGGGTCGGAAGGTGGAGATACTGGAGAATTTTGTTCCCAACCTCAAGTACCTGAGTGAATGGTGGAAACAACTCTATGGCGAGAGCGAAGGCAAGGGGGGTAAGGGCATATTGCCGCATAGCCTCAGCTTTACCACCGACCTTCATTCCATGGGGCAGTATGTTCAAGAAGGTGAACGTTTGATGTTTGAGACGGTGCTTAGTGTGACCAGTCCGCACGAGCAGGTGGAAATCCCGTTTGATGTTCAGAATTTGGACGGTATCAACTACCTAGTGGGTAAGAGCTTGACGGAAATCAACCACAACGCTGAGTTGGGCACTATTCTCGCCCATGTTGATGGAGGGGTGCCTGTTTTGCGTATTGAAATCCCGACGGTGGATGAGTATTTTTTGGGCCAGTTGATATATTTCTTTGAGTTTGCCTGTGGCGTCAGCGGCTACATGTTGGGCGTAAACCCGTTTGACCAACCAGGCGTGGAGGCATACAAAAAGAACATGTTCCGTCTGCTTGGCAAACCGGGTTACGCGAAATAGTCCTTGTATCTTTCGGCGGTAATACAAGAAAAGACGGTTGCTTGTGAAAATCAACCGTCTTTTCTTGTGCTCGCGTAGCCGCCGGGGTCGGCTAGAAGGGGAGGTCCCCGAGAGGCTCCGTTTCGTCAGTCAAGATAGCCGAGAGGGGGTCCTGGTTATGTTCGGGTTGCTCTTCTGGATGATTTTTGTTGGCCAAAACGGTGAAATTGTCTGCTACCACCTCTGTGATATAGCGTTTGTTGCCGTCCCTGTCCTCCCATGAACGAGTTTGGAGTTTGCCTTCAACATAGATTTGAGTGCCTTTGCGGAGGATTTTCTCGGCAATTTCCGCCAAAGTGCGCCAACAGACCACGTTGTGCCACTCAGTTTGTTCGGTACGTTCGCCCGACCTGTTTCTCCGGTACTCAGTAGTAGCCAGGGGAAAGGAGGCCTTCTTGACCATACTGGTTGATTCGTCGTACCGGTCCTGAGGAAATGCTACGATATCAGGGTTTTTGCCTAAGTTGCCAATCAGAATAACTTTGTTTACACCTATCATAATCGAATGTTTTTGCCTTAAATGTTGTGTCTATACCTTATTTGTCGTATTCTCTAATTTGGTGATGCAAAGATAGCACTTTTCGGGTGACCGGAGCCATAAAAGATATTCACATTTCCGACAAATATCTGTCTATCAAACGCGAAACAGGAAGAGATTTTAGTTCCGCCTGCGTCACGATTCGTATCTTTTCCGGTATTTTGCTTGGCTGTGCGGCATATTTAGCCTTTATAAATTGGGCTTTGATGGTGCGGTGGGTCAGTTGGTGCTTTATTTGAGGACCGATTTGCAGACTTTGGGGTTTGTCGCCAAGCCATGCCGTCAAGGCTCGGACGACATTTTCCATAAGTGACTGGGGGTCAATGGGATTTTTGGTTTCGAGTAGGGGAAACTCGTACAGCCCCTTCCAAATGTCGTTGTCTTCCCGCTGCTGTACCAACAGGCAGTCGTGCCAACGGGTGTCGATATAGTATAGATACCTTTCCTTGGCTTTGATTTTTTGAGGTCTTATCGGCAAAAGGTCCACCTTGTCATCGCCAAAGGCTACGCATTCTTGTCGGAAGATACAGTTTTTGCAGTCGCACCCGGTTGGCTTGCAGTAAATTGAACCGAAATCCATGATGGCTTGGTTAAATAGGTCGGGGTGTTCCTTGTCCATGAGGTTTAGCAGAATCTGTTCGAACTGTTTGTATGCCTGTCCCGTGCCGATAGGGGTGTGAATACCATAAAGGCGCGAGATGAGCCGATAGACATTGCCATCGATAACGGGGTAGGGGAGCCGGAAGGCAAAGGAAGCTATGGCCGCGGCAGTGTATTTGCCAACCCCTTTGAGTGAGAGGATTCCCTCGTAGGTGCAGGGGAAATTGCCGCCGAGTTGGCTAGCAATATACTGTGCTGCAGAGTGGAGGTTACGGGCGCGGGAATAATAGCCCAATCCCTGCCAACTTTTCATTACCTGCTCTTCTGAGGCTTCTGCCAAATCGATGACGGTAGGGTATTGGCTGACAAAATGTTCGTAGTAACTGCGGCCCTGTTCAATGCGGGTTTGCTGCAGGATAATTTCCGACAACCATATATGGTAAGGGTTGTGCGTTTCTCTCCAAGGAAGTTTACGGCCGTATTCCAGATACCAAGACGATAGTTTTTCTGCAAACATTCGGATGTGCCAATTTTGTGTTTATACTTCGATTTTTTGAGGTTTTGAACAACTTTTCTTGCGCTAAGTACTTGAAAAAATAGCGTTAAATCTTTGTTAGAAATTTACTGTAGTAGGTTGTATAATAGCAATGTATGAATTGTATAATGTTAAAAAAAATGACAAATGCGATTTCCGAATGCCCAAAAAGTTTTGATGGTTCAAAAAAAGGTTGTACTTTTGCACTCGCTTTTGACTGAAAAAAGCGCTTGTAAGTAACGCAATAAAGCAACAAAAATTATAGTTATCATGTCCAAGATTTGTGAAATTACCGGCAAAAAAGTGATTCGGGGCAACAATGTATCGCACTCCCGCATTCATACTAAACGTACCTTCTCCCCCAATCTGCAGACCAAGAAATTCTACATTCCCGAAGAGGATATGTGGATTACACTCAAGGTCAGTGCGAAAGGCATGCGCATAATCAATAAGAAGGGCATCCTTGCCGCTCTTAACGATGCTGCTGCTCAGGGTCATCTGCAGTTCTAAAGTTCGAAGACAGAAAGTCTTAATAAACAATTTTTTTATCAATCCCTTAACAAGAAAGAGGTATTTAAAATGATCGTAGTTCCTATCAAAGAAGGCGAAAACATTGAGAGAGCTCTTAAGAAACTCAAGAGAAAATTCGAAAAAACTGGTGTTGTGAAAGAACTTCGCGAACGTCAGAAATTTACTAAACCTTCCGTTGTTAACAGGGAACGCAGGCAAAAAGCTATCTATGTGCAGCACTTGCGTCAGCAGGAGCTTGACAAATAGTTTTGAGCTAGCACGTATCAAAGTTGAGGGTTGCTTTCTGTAGGCGACCCTTGATTTTTTTTGTTTGGGGTGCATTGTGAACATGGTCTGCCAAAGAGGGTATTGCTAGGGTCTGCAGACATGTCCGCAGACGGGAGAACTTGATAACTGAAGTGAGTAGGAGAAGCCGGTGGCAAGCCTTCACGTTTGGTTTGAAAGTGATGTGCATTTACGTTATTATCGTTGGATATTTTGATATCCAGTGCACTGAACTTTTCCTCCGTGCGAATGTTGATAACTTATTTCCCGCTGTACGGAAACTTATGCGTAATTTAGCACCCTCAAAAAATGGGTTCTCGTTTTGGTAATTGACTTCGTAATACAAAATTACGTGCATAATTAAAACGAGTGCACAGTACAAAATCAGGTTATAACATTAGAAGAGAAGCACTTATGTCGTCATCATCAGATATGATATTGGACTTTGGAGATGAAAAACAACATCTTAAACCAATGGAGTATATCTCATACTCGCCCGAGGAAATTATGAAATCCACAATTGGGTATTTCAATGGTGACGAACTTGCAGCTAATGTATGGATGAACAAATATGCGTTGCGGGATGACGATAAAATCTACGAGCTGAATCCCGACATGATGCATCATCGGCTTGCTGCGGAATTTGCACGTATCGAGCAGAATTATCCTAACCCGATGTCGGAGCAGACTATCTATGAACTCTTGAAGGGCTTCAAATATATCATACCACAAGGAAGTCCGATGTCGGGCATTGGCAACAATTTTCAGGTTGTGTCCCTTTCGAACTGCTTTGTTATTGGCAATAGTGGGCCGAGTGATTCCTATGGTGGTATTATGAAGATAGACCAAGAGCAAGTGCAGTTGATGAAGCGTCGCGGGGGAGTGGGGCATGACCTTTCGCATATTAGACCCTCTGGGAGCCCGGTAAAGAATAGTGCGCTTACTTCTACTGGGATAGTTCCGTTTATGGAGCGGTACAGCAATACCACGCGTGAGGTGGCCCAAGGAGGCCGTCGCGGAGCATTGATGCTGACGATTAATGTGAAGCACCCAAATGCAGAACAATTCATCGACGCAAAACTTGAACAAGGTAAGATTACAGGCGCGAATATATCGGTGAAGATTACAGACGAATTTATGGAGTGCGTGCGTAGTGGCAAGCCGTTTGTGCAACAATACCCGATAGATTCATCCAATCCGAGTTATACGCAGGAGATTGATGCGCGTGCCCTCTGGAATAAAATTATCCACAACGCTTGGGCATCAGCAGAGCCGGGTGTGATGTTTTGGGATACCATAATTCGGGAGAGCGTGCCGGATTGTTATGCAGACTTCGGCTATCGGACGGTGTCCACAAATCCGTGCGGAGAGATACCACTTTGTCCGTATGACAGTTGTCGGTTGATAGCTTGTAACCTATACAGTTATGTAAAGAATCCGTTTACTGCCGAAGCGTCATTTGACTTTGAACTTTTCCGAGACCATATTGCGAAAGGGCAACGTTTGATGGATGACTTGATAGACCTTGAGCTTGAGAAAATCAATCAGATACTTGCTAAGATAGATAGAGACCCCGAGGGAGAAGACATCAAGAGTGTGGAACGTAATTTGTGGCTCAACATAAAGATGAAGTGCATGGAGGGTCGTAGGACAGGATTTGGTACAACAGGTGAAGGTGATATGTTGGCTGCTATGGGTTTACGTTACGGGACAGAGCAGGCTACGGATTTCTCTGTAAAAGTTCACCGTGCTTTAGCCTGTGCAGCATATGGCTCCTCGGTTGTTATGGCTAGGGAACGCGGTAGTTTCCCACTCTATGATGCCAACCGTGAGAAGCTCAATCCGTTTATTCAGCGTTTAGCCGAAGCCGACCCAGAGTTGTATGCTCAAATGGTGAAATACGGTAGGCGCAATATCGCTTTGCTTACGATTGCCCCCACAGGAACGGTCAGCATTTGCACGCAAACTACTTCAGGAATAGAACCTGTTTTTTTGGTCAACTATAAGCGTCGTAAGAAAATCAACCCCAACGACAAAGATTCCTCGCAGCATAAGATTATTAAGGATGAGAGCGGTGACTATTTCGAGGAGTACAATGTGTTGCATCCAAAGTTTGTCGAGTGGTTGAAAATCAGCAAGGGGTATAGTAAGGAGCAAATCGATGCGCTTGATGATAATGAGTTAGATGCATTGGTAGCGGAATCGCCTTATTATAAAGCTACCTCTGCCGATATTGATTGGGTGAGCAAGGTCAAGATGCAGGGTGCAATACAGAAATGGGTAGACCATTCCATTAGCGTTACGGTTAACATACCCAAGGAGACGACAGAAGAGGTTGTAAGTCGTATTTACGAGACTGCTTGGGAGAGTGGATGCAAGGGTTGTACCATTTATCGGGATGGCTCGCGCAATGGGGTGCTTGTTTCCAAGAATGACGGAGGGAAGGATGAAGCGCAGTTTGCCGAGCGAAAAGCCCCAAAACGCCCCCGGAAGCTAGAAGCCGAGGTTCTCCGATTCCGCAACGACCGTGAAGATTGGATAGCTGTGGTGGGAATGTACGAAGGCCGCCCCTATGAGATTTTTACGGGCAAAGCCGACAATTTTGTATTGCCCAAATGGGTAGAGAAAGGTTATGTTATTCGCGTTAAGGAGCCAGGTCAAGAACATGCACGTTACGATTTTCAGTTTCTTGATAAGGACGGTTATCATGTTACAATCGAAGGGCTCTCACGAATGTTCAACAAGGAATATTGGAACTATGCTAAACTCATCAGTGGTATTCTTAGATACGGAATGCCCATTCCCAAAGTGGTTGACCTTATAGGCAAGCTGACTTTTGATGTGGATAGCATTACAACTTGGTCGAATGGTGTTGCACGTGCACTGAAGCGTTTCATAAAAGACGGCACCGAAACAGGGGAGACCTGTCCAGATTGTGGCTCTAAGATTATCTATACCGGGGGTTGCAAGAATTGTCCGCAATGCGGATGGAGCAAATGCTCGTAATTAGGAGTAGACCTAATTTGACGTCAAGGGAAAGATTCGGCGTTGTTTTCCCCTTTTAAGGTTTTTCTTTCCGGTGTGGCCTTCCTGATTCCTATAATTATCGTTTAGTGTATTCGATGAAAAGGCGTGGCGACAGGGTTATGCAGGTGATTACTTGGGTTGTGGGCATTGCGGTGATGCCCTGTGCACTTTACGTTAGTTTCCATGAGTTGGGTTTGGTTAGTAACCTTGATTTTGGCGCGTTGGTGCTTACTACTATGTCGATGCCCCCTCTTTCGAGCGTTTCTGTTACATCGGTATATATGACCCTTTGTGGGTGTGCATGGTCCTTTTCTTGGCATGGGGATGGCTTGTGTACTGCCTTTGGACTTGGCTTGAGTCCCGCGACCAACGTCATGCAGGCTGGGTCGGAGCACGAAGAGAAGGGGTAGGACATGCATTTGAATCGAGGTTTCACTGTGTGTGGAACGCAGTCGGGGGATAGCAATAACCGTACGGTAGATAAAAAGAAGTAGTTTTATGTCTGATTTTTACATTAGTGAACCCATGGCCACAGTGCCGGAAAGCTATAAGTCGCCTATTCAACAGACAATTTTCGAAACCCTTACACAGCTAAGGATACCCTTCCTCCGTGTGGATACTGATGACGGCACTACCATGGAGGCTTGTGTTCCTATTGGGGCCAGATTGGAGAATCCCGTCGTTAAGACGGTTTTCGTTACCAATCGCCAGCAGACTCTTTTTTGGCTCTATATTATGAGTCCAAACAAGCCTTTTGTGACAAGGGATTTCTGTGGTGCATTGGGTATTGCGCGCGTTTCGTTCGCTTCGGAGGATCATCTTGTGGGGATGATGGGCACGCTTCATGGTGCCACTACGGTTTTGGCTTTGGTTGGTGATAAGGAACATCGCATACAGTTGGTTATTGACAAACCGATAGCCGAGTCGCAGTTTTTATCCTGTACTGATGGAACCAATACGGGTTTTGTTCGGCTACGGGTGAGTGATTTGCTGATGAATTACTTACCCTATACAGGGCATGTCCCCATCGTCATACAGTAGTGTGGAGGATTAGGAACGGCCTTGACTTAGCCATATGCATTAATGCCTTGCCAGGTCCACAGACTTGTCTTTACCCGCTTGGTTATTAAGGCATGACTATGTCAATGCTATGTGTGTTGCTTTTTGTGGTATCAGCGAGGTGAGCGAAGTGGAGATTTCTTTGCTAAAAGTTTGTCATTTTGTCAAAATATCGTACTTTTGCACTACTGTTGTCGGTTGTATTACAGTCGTGAATTTATTAGTAACTAACAGTATATAAAAATGAAGAAACACTTTACTAGAACAATTATCGTGCTTGCGTTGCTCGTTGCCCTTCCTGGGGTCTTGCGTGCAGACGAGGGCATGTGGCTTCTCAACCTCATCGGAAAGAACTATGCCGACATGCAGAAAGCCGGTTTCAAACTCACTCCGGAGGACATCTACAGCATCAATCAGAGCTGCATCAAGGATGCTGTTGTCGGCCTTGGTAACGATGGTCGCTACTTCTGGCACTTCTGCACTGGCGAGATTATCTCTGATCAGGGTCTTGTTAGCACTAACCACCACTGTGGTTACGGCAAACTTCAGGAGCATTCAACCGTTGCTCACGATTATCTTCGCGATGGTTTTTGGGCTTACAGCAAAGATCAAGAGCTTCCCAATCCTGGGCTCACCGCTTCGATTCTCGTGCGTGTTGACGATGTTACCGATCAGGTGCTTGCCACTGTCAATGACGATATGACTGAAGAGGCACGTGCTGAAGCTATCGATAAAATTAGCGAAGAGCTTGTTGCCAAGGGTAAAGCTGCGAATCCCGATTGCGAAGCCAGCGTGCGCCCTATGTTCAACGGCAATCAGTTTTTCCTCTTTATTCATCGCATCTACAAAGATGTCCGTCTTGTTGGAGCCCCTCCTTCTAGCATGGGTAAATTTGGTGGTGACACAGACAACTGGATGTGGCCCCGTCACACCTGCGACTTTTCCCTTTTCCGCATCTATACTGCCCCTGATGGTAGCCCAGCATCCTATGCACAACAGAACGTTCCTCTGAAGCCCAAGCACCATCTACCCGTCAGTATCAAGGGCATCCAAGACGGCGATTTTGCCATGGTGATGGGTTTCCCCGGTACAACGGATCGGTTTCTTACTTCCTACGGTCTGGAAGAGACTATGAACATCACAAACAAGCTCGTTTATGAAATTCGAAGCGTCAAAATTGGTGTTCTCCGTGAACAGATGGCTGCCAGCCAGGCAACTCGCATCAAATATGCTTCAAAATATGCTTCTTGTTCCAACTATTGGAAGAATGCTCACGAGGCCAATATCGCCCTCAAGAAACTCGACATCATGTCTGTCAAGAGAGGGATAGAGAACGAATATCGCGAGTGGGCCAAAGGTCATGACCTAAAGTATTCTAGAGCCTTGGGCCTTATTCAGGACGGGTACGCCGTGCGTGCTACTTATGAGGAGGCTAGTCAATATGTCGTTGAGGGTTTGCTTTCTGGCCCCGAGTTGCCTTGGCAAGGTTTCCGTGCCGGACGTACCATTTTGGTCGCCAATGAGCGCTTCGCAGGAGACCCCTCCCACATACAGGGAATCTACACAAACCTCTCCACCAGCATGGAATCTTTCTATAAGGACTATGATGTAGACACCGAGAAAAAGCTCATAGCTGCTCTCTATCAGTATGTGTATGAGCACATGAACAAAGATTATATCCCCGAATTTCTCAATGAGGCCAACCAAAAGTTCAAAGGCAACTGGACCAAATATGCCGAGACACTCGTCGACAAATCCATCTTCCGCGATCAGGAGACTTTTAGCAAGTTCATGAGGAATCCCAAGCTCAAGACTATCGAAAAGGATGGTATCTATCAAGCCGGTAAAGCTATCTACGAGGCTTATGTTGCCATCAACAAGAATGTGCCGCAAGGTAATGTAGATGGCCTTAACCGGGGTAAGCGCGATTTTGTTGATGGCATTCTTCGCATGAATGATGGCAAGAAACTGATGGCTCCCGATGCCAACAGTACCATCCGCCTGACTTACGGTAACGTCAAGTCCTACAGACCTCGCAATGCAGTGTCTTACGACTACTTCACCACCATCGATGGCGTTATTGAGAAGGAAGGCCCGGTGGGGGGTGAATTTGAAGTTCCCGCTCGTCTTAAGGAACTCTACCAAGCCAAGGATTTTGGTCAGTATGCCAACACCAATGGCGAGTTGCCCACTTGCTTTATTACAACCAATGACATCACTGGCGGCAATAGTGGAAGCCCCGTTATGGACGCCAACGGAAATTTAATTGGACTTGCCTTTGATGGCAACAGCGAAGCTATGTCGGGGGATATTGATTTCGAGGAGAACCTACAGCGTTGCATCTGCCTCGATGTTCGCTACATGCTTTGGGTTATCGACAAATTTGCAGGTGCCCAAAACCTTATAGATGAGATAACTATTGTTAAGTAGCGAGTTAGGTATAAGGCCTCTCCAGAAATATTGAATAGGAAAGGGTCACCCGTCGGGCGACCCTTTCCTATTGCAACGTTTTTGGTGAGATGCTCACAATGACTTTGGTGTGTAGATTGCATCCCACCAGGTTGGGTCGTCCTGTAGCCAACGGTTGAACCACGCAACCATGGTGTTTATCCACTGTTGCCGTTTGGTGTAGTCCATGATGCCGTGGTCCTCACCTTCCACCATCACAAAGGCGGTGGGTACGCCCAACAGTTTCAGCGCGGTGTACATTTGAATCGACTCTCCGATAGGTACATTGGTGTCCTTGGTGCCGTGGGTAAAGAGCAGTGGCTTGTGGATTTTGTTGGCATTGTAAAGCGGCGACCGATCCACATACAAGTCTTTGCGTGTCCAGGGATAGGAGTTTGCTGCGCTCACTTCGCTATAGCTGTAGCCCCAATAGCCTTCCCCCCAATAGCTAGTATGGTCTGAGATACCGGCATGGCTGATGCCTGTGGCGTAGAGGTCAGTTTTAGTCAGTAGCAATTGAGTCATAAATCCTCCGTAGGAGGCGCTTACACAACCAATTTTCTCTTTGTTTACCCATGGGTTGCGTGCAAACCATTCTGTTGCCTCAATGATGTCTTCGGCAATGCCTTCGCCCATAGTGTTCACATGGCGTGCGCCCCATGCCTGACCAAAGCCTGAGGCCCCACCAGGGTTGATTACCAATACGATATAGCCATTGGCGTTCCAATAGTGTGCCGGATAGTGACTGCCACCGCCAAAGCGTCGGGCGGTGGGACTACAACCGCCGTAGTAATGCACGATGACAGGATATTTATTGCTTTTATCGAAATGGGCAGGCAGGTAGTAGTGCCCTGAGATGGGATAGCCTTTTTTGCTCATAAACTGATACCCTTCGCATGTGCCAAGGTCTATTTGTGCCATCCGTTCGGCATTGATGTTGTCGATTTCCTTGATGTCTAGGTGTCCTTTCCGGCCTACAGTCAGTTGGTAAAGTCGGTCGCTTGTGCAGGCACCGCTACCGTAGTAGAGTAGGGTGCTACCTGCAGAGGCTAATGTAGCGGAGGAAATTACTTCGCAAGGCTGTTCGATTTTATTGATATGATAGCTATTGAGATTCAGTTGGTAGAGACTCACCGAATCCTTGTTCTCTGCCACAATAAAGCAAAGTCCGTTGTTGGATAGCATCACATTTTTGATGGAAGGGTCGAAATTGCGTGTCAGTGGTTTTACATCCTTGCTGCTCCCATCTAATAGAAAGAGTTGATATTCAAACTCGTTGGGGGTTAATTCTTCAGGCAATGTGCAACCAATACGATTGAACGCTTCGGCACCTGCGGTAACTAGCAGTTTGTTGGTACCGGGTATAAAGTCTATCCCGCTTAGGAATCCGTCTTCTCGTATTAGGGTGTCTACGTCCAAAGTTTGCAAATCCATGCGGCAGACGGTAACCAAGGTGGTAGGGCGTTTGGTTAGGCGGTAGCGGCTGATGCCAAAAACCATGTAGCGGCCGTCGCTAGAAAGGTCGTAGAGCCACACGTTCTTGTTGCCGTAGGTCAAAGGTTGCCTCACTCCGGTGGCAAGATCTATCTTGGAGAGTCTGCTGCGGTTACGGAAGCCAGGTTGACGGTCGTCGGGCTCCAGAATTTCGTAAACGCCTTTTTCTTTCTCAGGGCCCTTTACCTCTTCGCTTACAATTATGTAGTCTTCAGCAGGTGACATGTAAATGGTTCCTTCCGGCAGGTCACTATAGAGACGAGTACTATGGCTTGTGACCATATCTACGGCATAGAGGTTGCGCTTGCCGTCCTCCTTGCGTATGGAGAGATACTTTTCACTTTGGGGCATCCACTGGTAGAAGTCGCGCGCGGCCATCTCCTTGCCCGACGAAAGCTCTATTACGGTCGCCTCATAATGTGTCGTGCCATCTGGGTTGAACCAACTTTTGCCCACGCGGGCATATCTTCCGCTGGCAGAAAGACTCACGCCTGCATAGTGGCGCAACTCCATATTGTCGGCTAGAGAAAATGGCCGTTTGCAGCCTTCGGGTGTGCATTGCAGCAATATTCTAGTGCTGTCTTGGGTAGCTAGCTCCACCTCTAGGGCCGCGGTGTCAGCCATGTAACGAACGGCTACGCGATATTGTCCCGGCGGATAACCTTGTTCGCCGTTGGTTTCTTTGTCGTTAACCAACACCTTATAGTGTTTTGGACCTTTCACTTTTACGGTCACTTTGGCGTAGCCTCGCACACTGAAATCGAAACCTGCCATATACAACTCTGCCACGGTGGAGTCTGACAAGAGAGGGGCTGAAGAGAGTTCTATTATTGGGGCTCCCCATAATGTCTCTGTAGGCAATGTAGTTTCTAGCAGCATTGCTCTGTCGTACTTTTTTTGGGTAGCGTCCACGCTGTCGATTATCATCGGTTGTTGAATCCGATACGGGCCGCAGTGGTGTGCTCGCTCCACCTTCATGGGTTGCGCCATTGCTACTGTTGTTAGTAGAGCCAATGTGGTGATAACAAATGCTTTCATATCAATATAATATAGGTTTGAAGAATTTACCTTCCAACACTTGCTGTAGGTCGAGTTCAGCGTTTCGCGTACTAGTATTGTGTTTTCTGGTGATGCAAAAGTACGAAAAGTTTTCCAAACGGAAAACTTTTCTCTGCTATTCTGTTGACAACAATACGACCAAGTGAAACAAGAGCTGATGCGAAATGCGACAGCGCTTTTTTTTTGTGGAGCTGGAGGGAGTCGAACCCTCGTCCAAACAAGTGACAGATGTGCTTTCTACATGCTTATTCCGTGTTTGTTTGTCGGGAATGCTCCGGACGCGGACACCCAAGGCATTCCGTAGCCTCTAAAATTTCATCGGTGGCACGAGGCTAACCCTCGACTATCCCGTGCTCATGAGCACCTCCTAGTCACCGACCGACGGGCTAGGTCGGTGGGAGATGTCTTGTCCCTGCAACTGTTGCGGGGATTAAGCTAACCTACTATACTTCAGTTATGCAGCAAGAGCGTAGTTATTCTCGCCAATTATCTTTTTGCATCGGTTGTCAAGGCTGCTGATGCGTGAGCCTGCATGCTTACAAATCCCCCTCCTTGCTGTCAAAACCGGTCAGCCCCGAGGCATTAGAAAGGGCAGGAGGCTGTATCGCTATCTACTTGCTCCATTCCTTTGGAATATGCGGCAAAAAAAAGAGTCCCCAACATTTCGTGGGACTCTCTTTTTTTTGTTTGGCGGTCCGGACGAGACTCGAACTCGCGACCCCATGCGTGACAGGCATGTATTCTAACCAAACTGAACTACCGGACCATTCACACTATCGATTGTATAAGAACTCTCTTTGTTTCTCAAATGCGGTTGCAAAAGTACGACTTTTTTTTGATTCCACAAATAAAAAATTCTTTTTTTTCAATATTATCTATTATGTCCTGAAAATCAGGTATTAAAAAACCTCATTTTTTTCTTCCGCCTGCTTGAAGCTCCGCAAAACTACCTTCAAATCCTCCAAAATCTTTGTTTTTTTGGTCTTTTTCTCCTCAAAGTTCATTTTTGTAACCCGAATTTGCATGGATGTGTTGATTATCAAATATTTGTATCATTCGTATAAGCTATTTTCGAACACCACCCTTGTACTGTTCCACCATGTGCGATGATAGAGGAAGTATCATCCAATTCCTCCCTCCAAAAACTCTCAGACCCCATTCTGTATTCCCCAAATTCCCCATCCCCCTGCGCCCACTAGCGTTCCCTAAGTTCAAGTATGTAGGCTTACCACTGAGCATTATTGCCGAATCGAAAAAAAGCTTTACCGAGCAGCAATAACAACAAAGCAATGCTTTTCCAGCAATATACCTCCTCCTGGCAAAGGGCCGCAAAGCCTAGGTGGGGTGTGGGCGGGGTATCGGTGAGATGTAGGTGAGGCATGGGTAAGGTAAGGGTAAGGTAAGGGTAAGGTCGCTTTTTTGTTTACCTTTTACTTAGGTTTCTTTTACCTTTTATTTACCTTTTATTTAGGTTAGGTAAACAAACGGTAAAAGAAAGGTAAACAAACGGTAAACAAAAAAGCGACCCTTCCCATACCTCACAGAGAGGTTACGCCTTTCCTTCGGGCTGGTTGCAGCCTAGTTGCCGAAAGCTTACATCGGCCCGTGGTCGGCCGTCACCAACCCTTACGGCGGGCCCACACTCTGCGCTGGGGACTTCTCGCACGGGCAATTGGCCCACAATGTTACTTCATGCAGGCATCTGGCCCACAATGTTATTTCGGTGGCCGACTGGCCACAAATGTTACTTCATGCGCGTAAGTTTCCTCCAATGTTACTTCATATGTTGCTTCGTGCGGGCAAATTGCCCTAAAGATTACGATAAATTTCATCTTCTCCCCTATGTTTGCGCACCAGCAAAGTCCCGCCAAAGTATCAGAGCCCCGCGGTGGCAAAAAGTCCGACACAGG
>CAZAAK010000021.1:0-31146 GCA_964483145.1 uncultured Bacteroidaceae bacterium | reverse complement strand
TAGGCTTCGGGCTGGGTATTTATGCTCTTTTGAGTTTTACCGGACAGCAATAATTCCATATCTTGTCTGTGTTAGTTTGTTTGTTATTCGATTACTCAATCGCCACCCTACGATGACCCGACCATACACATCAATCGCCGCCCTACGACGAACCGACTATACATCTCAATTGCTGCATAAGCGCATAAAGCCCCCTTCTGTAGGTATATAGCGGTAGTCTCTTCCTCCTTGATAGCCCCTATGGCTACTTTTGCCCTAAAGGCTGACGCAAATTTGCCCATCCGAACCGTGTTTTAGCACTGTTTTTGGCTGCAAAGATACAACTTTTTCTCGAATTCCTATGCGGTCAGTCTATATTTTCAAGTGAATTATACTTTCACCCATTGGGCAATGCCATGCCGGGCATACAAAAAAAGGGAGTGAATGCTTTTTTTGTATTGGCATTTACTCCCTATCGTCGACGTAGCAAACCTACCGCTTGCAATGGCAATCCCTGCAACAGATACCCGCCACACGGCACGCCTTTGCGGCACATCTATCCCACGACATATAGGTCTGCGACACCACAGCTCGCCGAAAAAAAGCTCTGCCTAGTCCTGATAACCGGGCAGGTCGCTGATTTCTCCCTCAAAAGGAACAAAAAGACCTCCAAAATGGGTAGTCAACTGAAACCAAGTAGCGTTCTGAGTGCCGTTGGCAAAGATATGCCAATGCGAACGCCCTGCATGAGTACAGTTGACAACGGGGCAATTGCCGTCGGGATATGTATGGCAATGATAGCGCCCTGCAGCCACTACCCCACCGCACAAAACGCAGTGCACATCGCCAAATGCCTTGGAACCGTCAACCTCAGCATAGAGGACTGTCGTTTCATCTTCGTTGTAAGTCACATCCTCTTTGTTGCAGGAAGTGAGACCCAATGTGGCAAACATGGCAAAGCAAGCCACAGGGCCCATCAAAAATAATCTCATTTTCTTCATTTCCAAAATGTATTTTAGTGTTTTTTATTAATTCAAAGTCTGTTCTTACCTATCTATATAACTAAAACTCAGCGGATTGCATATACGCACCACGCACTCCACCTAATTTTTCTCACTCGCAAAGATACAATTTTTTTTTTACATGACAAATTTTACATGATATTTTTTTTTCTTCCTCACCGCACGATTCATTCCCAAACCGCCTGCACGATAGGTCATCCCTGCCCCATTCCATCTGCCTTGCCAACTTAAGATTTGCCGCAAAGGGTTCCGCTGCCCTATCCTGCCTGCGCAGCCGGGCTCAGTGTCAGTAGGTATATCTCTTCCCCAGCATGTTCAGCTTCAGGCAAAGTCCAAAACTAGCATACAGGAAATTCTCACGGCAGAGCTCAAAGCCAGCATATTTGGTACTTCTCACACTCAGTTGCAGCAACAGGTGTTGCCACAGTAGCGCATCCCCCCCCACAAGCATCTCGTTGCCAGTATACTCCACTATGGCACGCCCTTGGGGGAAAAATTTCGGCCGAAAGGAGATGCCTCCCACCAGTCCACCCCATTTGCCGTTGTACTGCCTGAAGTAATGCCGCCATGCCACATTCACTCCCAGTTCGTTACCCCCAAAGCAAAAGTGCTTGGTGGCAGCCACATAAAAGTTGGAGAAATAGAGTTGCACATTGGTTTGGTTTTTCTTGAAAGCAGTAGTGCCCAAATCGTTGCACCCAATGGCAATGGCAGGATGGTAGCGACCTTCCGGCAAAGGCCTTATCTTGACCGAGAAGTAACGATCCTTGGCGCCGTAGACAGTGTCGCCCGAGAGTGGTCGGGTGATCTTTCTTTTTGTGCAGGTGTAGCCCAGTTCCAACCAACTGTACGGAGCGATGCTAAGGTAGTAGTCGAGGGTGTGGTACTTTTCGCCCCCAAAGATAAATCCCGTGTCGGGCGTCATGGCTCTATTGAGGAAGTGCGCCCCAATGTGGGCATCGCCTTCGTGGTTCATCTCGGCCGAGGGTATATGCAAAAAGCCCGATATACCGGTGTATTGCTGCGCGTGACTAGCAATTGGCAGCAAGGCCAACATCCCTGCCAAAACAAGGCCTAATCCAATGCGTTTCATTCTCTTTCCTCCTTCTGTTGGTGCTCAGCACAGTCCTCCCCGCCGGGCTCGGCATCTCCCCCATATCCGTCGTCACCCAACTGGTATCTAAAGTCGGGCTCCATTGTATTGCTGCCCCACTGCAACAGTTCGCGACTAAACCACGGCTGGCGTATGTTCTCCTCTGGGTCGGTCTTGTACTGCTGGTTGGCATTGAGGTACTGGTTCATACCCCGAATCAAATAGCTGGTGCTAAAATTGGAAGCCGGGCGGAAGTTTACAACACGTCGAACGCGCCTGTAGGGCGGTATCATAACTGCCACCCTAAAACCACCGTCTAGCCCCTTAGTCAACGATTGCGCCAAAGTGACGCCCTCACGGTTCAGCTTTCCGGCAATGTTGTTCCATTTGACATAAAGGCCTACCGTCGCATGGTCGAAATGGCGCATCGCCTCGGCCTCAAAGCCCCAGTCGGTGTAGACATACTTGCCCACCACACCACGCAACTGTGTGTTCCATCGAGGGATATAGATGTCGCCGCCAATGGTCCCCGTAAAACGCCCCGTAAAGTTTATGGTGGAGCCCGCTATACTAACTATTGGACTCATCGCCCAGCCCGTGGCCATGGACAGCAGACCCGTGTATCCGGCCCGGGCTTCAAAAGCCAACCACTCCGTTAGGGGTAGAAAGGCCTTGACATCGAAACCGTAGCGGGAGTTGCTGAAAAGGCCCATGCTGCCTTTCACACAAACCGGGCCTGCTTTCATCTCTTTACTCAACACCAACATGTTTAGGTAGGCACGCCTAAGGCTGTTGTTGTAGGTATTGACTAGGTAGACCTTCCCTTGGGTAGCTAGCAGCCAATGACGGCCCATATCCAATTTAAAACCTGGCGTAAGACCCACAAACACATTATATTGCCTAACAAAATTATTGTCCGCCAAGGCCAGGTCGACGCCCGAAAAAAAATCGATCTGCATCTTGCTGTCCTGCCCCATAGCCCGGCAAGGCAACAACGCTAGCAGAGATGCCAACATCAAGCAAACAAATGGAACGCGCATCGCGCGGCACCGCACCTCCCGACAGAATGCCCATCTAAGATTCCGCCTTAAGGCAAGCGGAGCAAAATAGTATTCTCGTTGCATCTTATTCAGAGTTTATGTTGCAAGGTCCGCATCAGAGTTTATGCTGTAAGGACCATTCTACCCGATTGTTTGACCCCCTCTACGGCAAAAACTTTCGACCCGTAGGCCGCCTCTGCCGTTTTTGGCGATGCAAAGATACGAAGAATTTTTAAAATAGCTCCCATAGCCTCCGCTCAAAATTCCTAACACTCTATAATAGCGCACATTTCCGCGACCACTAGCAGTGAGTTGAATCTTATTTTGCACACGACAACCTGCTAAATCTACCCGATAATGGGCTCCGCGCCCATCCAATAATCCTGCTAAGTCCAACCTCAAAACAAGAGTCGCTTCTCGCCGTCCTCACGCAAGCTCGCCATAGCCCTACACCTGCCTCTCCTATCCTCCACCCTTTCTTATCACATTATCCTAGGAATTATTCCATAACTGTCATTGTCGCTCGGTAAAATCTTTTGCCTGGGCAAAGTTATGGTCAACACTTTTCACCGGGTGTCGGCATTTTTTATATCTTTGTTTTGCCCCAAAATATACTCTTATGGGCAAAGACAGTCGTTTTGCTAGGCAACAATAATATCCCAGCCGAATGAGTAGGAGAATACTACTAATGGCAACATACGTTACTGGCGTGCCTACGGTAACGGACCCGCGGCGGCCCGCGAAGCCTACAACAGCTTGGTGGCAAGGGCCGCACAGCAATTCTCCAAAGCCATGCGGATAGCACGCAAAGCCCCAAGGACCTAATGCAGGCAGTGCGCCAGGCCAAGCGGCGCACCTTTAACCTAGTGGTGGACCCTCGGTAGGTTCGTCTTTTTGTTTACCTTTTACTTAGGTTTCATTTACATTTCATTTACCTTTTATTTAGGTTAGGTAAACAAAGAGTAAACTAAAAGTAAACAAAAGGTAAACAAAAAGACGAAATCACCCATACTTTGCCGCCAAGGCATGGGCTATCGAGCCAGGCGGAGCACGCCCACAGAGGGCAACATTCCTCGCGGAGCATGTGTTGTGCGTCTTTTTTGAGTTTTACCGGAGAGCAATATAATGCAATATAATGCAATACATCGCAGTTGCACGAATGTACGAAAAAAATCCATTGGGCATTTCACTCAAATTCGGATGATTTCATCTGCACCAAAGTCTTAGTAAGCGCACCCTCAGCCGTCGTTGCCCAGATTGAGCAAGATTACTTTATTCCACACTGACATAATGTCCAGTTTTTTGACTTTGTTTTTTGTTTATTTGTGTCAAATTGTCCGACTTTTACCAACTTGGTCCAGAACTTGTTGCATACACAGCAAAAAAATATTATTGCATTATGAACTTGAACAATTTTACAATCAAGGCGCAAGAAGCCATTCAGAAGGCGCAAGAGATTGCCATGGGCAACCAGAATCAGGCAATCGAGACTTGCCACCTGCTCAAAGGCATTCTGGCTGCGGACGAGAATGTCACGCCCTATCTGCTCAAGAAGTTGGAAGTAAACCTTCCACGTCTCTCACAGCAGATAGATGCCTCCATTAGCCGTCTCCCCAAGGTATCCGGTGGCGACCTCTACCTAAGCAACGATGCAAATCAGGCATTGGTGAAAGCCTCACAGATTGCCACAAAAATGGGCGACGACTTCGTTAGTATTGAACACTTGTTGCTTGGCCTGCTCGACGGGCGGGACAATACCGCCGGCATGCTCAAGGACGCCGGTGTGAGCGAGAAATCGCTACAGGCCGCCATTGCCGACCTCCGCAAAGGTAGCAAGGTGGCTAGCCAAAGTGCAGAGGACAACTACAATGCCCTAAGCAAGTACGCCAAAAACCTCAACCAACTGGCCCAAAACGGCAAACTGGACCCCGTTATTGGCCGTGACGAGGAAATACGACGCGTACTCCAGATTCTTTCGCGCCGCACCAAGAACAACCCCATCCTCATTGGCGAACCTGGCGTGGGTAAGACTGCCATTGCCGAAGGCCTAGCCCGCCGAATCATATCGGGTGATGTGCCTGAAAACCTAAAGAACAAAACCATCTACAGCCTCGACATGGGTGCTTTGGTGGCAGGTGCTAAGTATAAGGGCGAATTCGAGGAGCGTCTCAAAAGCGTAATTCAGGAAGTAGAGAAGAGCGAGGGCGAGATTATCCTCTTTATCGACGAAATTCACACCCTGGTGGGAGCTGGGGGCGGTGAAGGTGCCATGGATGCCGCCAACATCCTCAAACCCGCCTTGGCCCGTGGAGAGCTACGCGCAATCGGAGCCACCACATTGGCCGAATACCAAAAGTATTTCGAAAAGGACAAAGCCCTTGAACGCCGTTTCCAAAGCGTGCTCATAGATGAGCCTAGCGTGGAAGATACTATCAGCATCCTGCGTGGTTTGAAAGAACGCTACGAGGTGCACCACAAAGTCCGTATCAAAGACGATGCCCTCATTGCCGCTGCCGAACTCAGCAACCGCTACATTAGCAACCGTTTCCTACCCGACAAGGCCATCGACCTAGTTGACGAGGCTGCCGCCAAACTGCGTATCGAAATCGACTCCGTCCCAGAGGAACTCGACGAAATTGAGCACCGCATCCGTCAATTGGAAATCGAGCGCGAGGCCATCAAACGCGAAAACGACCAGGATAAACTCTCGCAGCTCAATCAGGAACTCAGCGAACTTGGCGAACAACGCAACCAAATGAAGGCACGTTGGCAGAACGAAAAGAACGTGGTGGAGGCCATACAAGCCGAAGCCAAAAATATCGAATCCTTTAAACTGGAAGCCGAACAGGCCGAACGTGCTGGCGACTACGGCAAAGTGGCGGAATTACGCTATGGTCGCATCAAAGAAGCCGAAAAGAAAGTTGCGGACCTAAAGGTTCAACTCAAACAATTGCAAGCCGACAACGCCATGATCAACGAGGAGGTCGACTCCGACCAAATTGCCGAGGTGGTCTCCCGCTGGACCGGCATCCCCGTCACCCGTATGATGCAGAGCGAGCGCGAACGGCTATTGCACTTGGAAGAGGAGCTACATAGGCGTGTTGTCGGTCAGGACGAGGCCATCAGCACCATTGCCAATGCCATACGCCGCAGCCGTACTGGCCTAAGCGATGGCCGCCGCCCCATAGGCAGCTTTATCTTCTTGGGCACCACCGGCGTAGGCAAAACCGAGTTGGCCAAAGCCTTGGCCGAGGTGATGTTTGACGATGAGGACATGATGGTGCGTATCGACATGAGCGAATATCAGGAGCGCCACAGCGTCTCCCGACTCATCGGAGCGCCTCCAGGCTATGTGGGCTACGATGAGAGCGGTCAACTGACCGAGGCCGTGCGTCGTAAACCCTACAGCATCGTGCTTTTCGATGAAATCGAGAAGGCTCACCCTGATGTGTTCAACATCCTCCTGCAGGTGCTCGAAGATGGTCGGCTGACGGACAACAAGGGTCGTGTGGCCGACTTCAAGAACACCATCATCATCATGACCTCCAACATGGGTAGCGAGCTTATCCGTGAACGTCTAGAGGGCAACGAGAACTTTACTGAATATGAGCTTGACCAGACCAAAAATGCCGTCATGGAGCTACTGAAGCAGAAGCTACGTCCCGAGTTCCTCAACCGTATTGACGAAATCATCATGTTCCGCCCGCTCACCAAGACGCAGATCCGCGAAGTGGTGAAGATTCAGCTTAACAACATCAGCAAAATGTTGGAAAAGAACGACATCCTCATCAATGCTACCGAAGAGGCCATCGACCACCTTGCCGACATTGGCTACGACCCCGCCATGGGTGCCCGCCCCGTCAAGCGCGTTATCCAACGACAGATCCTCAACGAACTCTCGCGTAAGATTCTTGAAGAGCAAATCAAAACGAGCGACACCATCATCATTGATGTCATCAACGGTCAGTTCGTATTTTACAACCCTCAAAGCAAGGCTTAGGGCAACCGACTCACACACCAAAGGCTACCACCATCCAGCGCCCCCGTTTCCGGGCTCCGAGATGGCGGTAGCCTTTTTTGTTGTCACTTGCTTTAGAATAAATATCTAGCAGCCCACTACCTGCCTCTAACCAATCCCCCAGCAAAGAGCATATTTTTAAAAATCCTGCACAGATGCCTCGACTTTCGGAAAGCTTATGAATGTAAAAGAATGTAAAAGAGCCAAGCATGCAAAACCCGGCTCTATAATTCTTTTTTAATGAAGAAATCCTGCATCCGCTTGAACGAAGAAATCCTGCATCCGTCATTTTGTACAACGACCGTCAACCCTAGTCTAGTCAACCATAGGTGCGCGCACACTAATGCTCAGAAACAGAATCCCCGTGGAGCGCATCACTCTTTCCCCCACTGCCGTAGCTCCATACGGCCGGACTCGTACACTGCATAATCGCGGTGCCTAAGCCAGTCGCCTACATTCACATACAGAGACCGATTACCGTTCTGGGCTTCAATCTCACGCGTCAGCGCTGTGTGTCGGTGTCCAAAAACGCAATAGTCTAGAGCTTCGTGCTGTAGCCTCTGCTTGCAGTAGAGAACAATACCTTCTTTCTCGTCGCCTTGATACTCAAAGATGCGGGGATTCTTCTTGATATGCCCCTTGCGACTGTTCCTGCTCCACCCTAGCGCAACACCAAAGGTCATCCATTCCGGCAAAATGGCAAATAGCCTCTGGTTCAGCCGACAGCGAAAGACTTTTCGCAAGCAGTCATAACGCCGGTCCAAATGGCCGAGACCATCGCCATGCCCCATTAGGAATTTTCTGCCATCAAAAACAATGACTTCGGGGTCGTTATGCACAGTAATGTTCATCTGACTGCCCAAGTAGTCGAAAAGCCACATGTCGTGGTTACCTACAAAAAAATGCAGTTCTATGCCATTATCGGCCATCTCTGCCATGCGACCCAACAACCTAACATAACCTCGTGGAACCACATAACGGTAAGTGAACCAAAAGTCGAATATGTCACCCAAAAAAATCACCATGGCAGCATCTTGCTTCATTTGATCGAGCAAGGCGCACAACTGCTTCTCGCGATCCATGGTATCGCGCCCAGCACCAAGGTGCGCATCGGTGACAAAATACAACTTATTACCGGGCATACTGGAAGCGAGTACGTTCCACCTGATTCTTAAAACTGAGTGTATGCGGATTGTCCGGCAAGCAACTTTCAAGGCCTTGGAGCACCCCTTCGTAGAATTCAAAACTATCTTCTGGATTTATCAGCTGGCGGCCATTGAATGGCTTATACAACGCTATTAGCGTGGCCAATGAGCCTAGATTATCCTCTATAAAACGGACCACATACTGTTGTTGTTCGGAGAACGTGGCCAAGTAGACGGAATCGGTGCGGCTGTGTGCAACATCGAACTGATGCTGCGAAATTTCCCCCTGCTCTAGACGCTGGGTATTCTGCCGGTCGGTAGCCACTAAGGCGCGCAACGCACGCGTACCATTATTGGTGTAGTCCTGCAACTGCCACAGAAGTTGCGAATCCTTGTCGCCCCTAATACGATAGGTCAGCGAAAGCGAGTCGTAGTTGCCGCTCATCTCGATGGTAGATCCTGCATCGGGCAGGAGTACCACATAGTCATCATTGGAGACATGCACATTGTAGAAGGTCTTGTATGGCATGTTGTAAGTGAACTTAAAATGGCCTTTTCTGTCTAAGGTAATGGAGTCGAGAAAGATGCGTGCATCGGGGCTCATTTCCTCTATAAAAATCGTCTTTCCTGCACCACCCTCTAGGGTGCCTTCAATGGTAATCCGGTCACCTGCTCCGCTACAAGCCACAAACAAGAGTGTGGTCAAGGCGGAGAAAAAAAATTTTGTTCTGAGTTTGATCATATGTTTGGAAGAAAAGTTGTTTTCGTATGGGGTATCGGTTGCAGAAAGTGTCTTCCAAGTCTAGCTCAAACGGACCAAATCGGCAACGGTTAGAGCCGCCATAGCCTCTACCACAACAGGAAGACGCGTAATGTGCACCCGATCATGTCGGCCTCGGACCTCCACTGCATGCAATTCGCCTCCTCGCCCTCGGCATACCATACCACCTAGTTGGGTAACGGGGAGATGAAAGCCCACATGGAATACCACGGGCATGCCATTGCTGATGCCGCCCTGTATGCCCCCACAGTGGTTGGTTAAGGTGACTTTGTCTCCATAACCAAATTCCCTCCATTGGTCGGGAAAATCCTCCCGCGGCAGTTGCCAGCTACCATCGGGGTCTCCTACCGAGAACGACATGGCAGAGGGGATGGAAAGCATGGCAAAGCCCAACCGAGCGTTCAATCGGTCGAAAATGGGCTCGCCCACGCCAGCGGGTAACCCACTTATGGTGCAACTGACCTTATTCCCGCAAATGCTGGTGGAAAAGGACATCCGCTTACCCAACAACTGTTTGGCAATAGCCCCAGCTATCACCCTAGCCACAGTCTCTCGCCCCGAGGCGCGACCACCACCACGAGGGTCGCGGTGGTGGTATTTCTCTTGATAGGTATAGTCGGCATGACCTGGGCGACAGAAATCCTCAAGCCTCCGATAGTCCTCCGATTGGCAGTCTCTATTACACACCATAAAAGCAATGGATGTACCTAAGGTGCGCCCAAGGTAGATACCACTGAGCCATTCCACTTCATCTGCCTCCTGCCGGGTAGTAGTCAAGGCCGATGGCACATCGCCCTCGCGGCGTCGCCTCAATTCATCCCGGATAAAGTCCATGTCTAGCTCCACCCCCGCTGGGCAACCATCCAAGATACCTCCCACAGCCCCCCCGTGCGATTCCCCAAAAGTGGTCAGCCTAAATGTGTTGCCTATGCTGTTCATGGTGCAAATTATTGGGTTGCGCGCCTAGGAAAGGCTATAGTATTTGCAATAGCTCTACCTCAAAAATCAACGTTGAGCCAGGAGGAATGGCTCCTGCGGGTTGCTCACCATAGCCAAGGTTGTAGGGGATGTAAAGGATGTACTTAGAACCTTCATCCATCAACTGCAAGCCTTCGGTCCAACCGGGAATAACAGCGCTTAAAGGAAACTCCATCGGCTGCCCGCGATCAACACTACTGTCAAATTTGGTTCCATCAATAAGGGTACCGGTATAGTGTACGCGCACTTTGTCGGAAGCCTTGGGCTTTTTGCCGTTGCCTTTCTTCAAAATCCTGTACTGCAAGCCGCTCTTGGTGGTATAGATCGATTTGTTCAAGGCGTTTTCTTCCAGAAATTTTTTACCAGCTGCAATATTTTCATCCTTGCTGGCCATCATACGCTCTTGCTCAGCGCGCTGACGTTTTTCGAACTCCTGCTGAAAGCGAACGAGCAAAGGACGCATTGTTTCGTTGGTCCAGGTATTCTGCCCTTTGTAACAGTCTATCATCGATTGCCCGGCCGCCTGTCCGTTGATTCCTGAGTTTTGCTGAAGCCAACTTTGGTAGATATCCTTGCCAATGGCATAGGAGGCGGAGTCGTTGAAATCCTTCAGCACAATGGGCTTGTACATATCGTTCATGCTCTGCTGTTTCTGATAAGCCGCCAAGGTCTCGTTCAACGCCTTTTGGGCAGCCTCGTAAGCATCGGCCTTCTGCTTAAGCGTGTTATAGTCGGCTTCGGACAAAGTAACCTTGCCTCGTTTGATCTTTACCTCCTGCGCAATAACGGTAGCGCCGAGGAGCAGTAGGGCAACGATAAGAATCGTTTTTTTCATAACGTGTGGTTTGTTTTGAATTTGTTGAAATATTTGCCTATCATGGCTTTATTGCAAATAATCGCCACAATGGAACAATTGCAGCGATTATTCTTGTCTAATCTACTCACCCCCACTCGGGCAGTTGCATGCATTCCCGCGCACGGGTGAAACCATTATTTGTACTCCTTGGGGGTTGCTCCATCGAGAATTTCCTTACCGCAGATGGCAAGGGCAAGCATCTCGTTTTCGCCTTTGTATACCTTCACCGGAGCTATCCAATCGATGCGCTCGGTAATTTGCTGCATCCACGGCTTGCTATAGCTGATGCCACCAGTAAGTAGGATGGCATCGACCTTTCCCTTTACAACAGCGGCCAAACGACTGATTTCCAACGAAACCTGATAACAGAAAGCATCGACCAGAAGTTGGCACTTGGGGTCCCCAGCAATGGCCTTCTTCTCCACTTCATAGGCATCGTTAGTGCCCAAATAGGCCACAAAGCCACCTTCGCTGGTAACCATCTTCTTCAGCTGGGCCTCGGTGTACTTGCCACTAGTGGCAACTTCTATCAGCTTGCTAGCGTTGATGCTACCACAACGGGTCGGAGAAAAAGCTCCCAAGCCACATAGAGCCCGGTTGACGTCTACACAGCGACCGTGCTCGTGGATGCCTACGCTCACACCACCACCCATGTGGGCGATGATAAGGTTCAAGTCCTCGTATCTTTTACCAAGTTCACGGGCATAGAGCTTGGCCGTCATCTTTTGGTTCAAGCAGTGCCAAATGACACCCTCACGGGTGGGGTCGAGGTCAAAAACCGGATGACCAGAAATTCTAGCAAAATCGGGGCGTTCGTCAACAATGCCGGGATCGGAAATATAGGCACACTCTAAACCGATTTGCCTGGCAATGGAGTCCCCAATCAAGGCACCGAGATTGCAAGCATGCTTACCCTGAATGCCGGCACGGCACTCCTCTTTCATCAACTCATTAACACGATAGGTACCGCTCTCGCAAGGGCGAGTAAGGCCGCCACGACCCATCACGATGGCAATCTCATCGGTGCCAATTCCATGACGCTCAATCATGTCCAAAATAGCTCCCTTGCGGTAATCAAACTGATCGGCCACTTCAGCAAATTTCTGAATCTCCTCAATAGGGTGGGACAGATTCTCGGTGAATACTTCGGTTTCTCCCTCATAGATGGCAGCCTTGGTGGAGGTTGCCCCGGGGTTGACAACTAAGGTATACTTCTTGTTGCTCATTTGTATTTTTAGGAATAAATGTTTGTTAATATCTACAATTTTGAGATTGCAAAGATAGTAAAAAATATTGAATTACTGTATATAGGACTCAATTTTTCTCGAAAAATATTATCAACAATCTTTATCTGCGTGAAAATGAGAGCCCAAAAAATAGCTAATCAAAACCCTCTACGTGCTACTCCGTTGC
The DNA here is from genome assembly GCA_964483145.1 of uncultured Bacteroidaceae bacterium. Classification (GTDB taxonomy): domain Bacteria; phylum Bacteroidota; class Bacteroidia; order Bacteroidales; family P3; genus Colimorpha. The sequence continues at coordinate 18,821 of CAZAAK010000021.1, read as the reverse complement.
CCCCCCGACCCCCTATTGCACGCTACCTGCGCTTGCTCTCCTACCAAATCGGCCTTCCCTCAAGCAAAGGAAAAACCCTTTAAATCCTATCCTTAGCCAACACACCCACCCTACCTGCAACCGTATTTACGGCAAACACTATCGTGACGAAAAAAGTGCCTTAGCAAGACAATCCTGCCCTCAAGTCCCTTTATCCTAAAGCCTTTTCTATGGGCGTCGGCTACGTTTGAGCAAGTACGGCAACATCACCTGGTCGAACCCCAATGCAATATCAACAGGCTGATAATCAACATGGTAGCGGATGGCATGCTGCTTGATGTCGGCCTGCAGACGAGCCATCTGCCGACGGTATTGCTCGGCCACCTCGGAGGGGTTCGCCTTCAGCCGACGACCTGTCTCAAGGTCAATGAATTCGGTAGGGCGATTGGGATAGTCAAACAGAACTTCCCAGCTACGATGAAGGGTGTGGAAAAGAATTACCTCGTGTTTGCAATGGCGCAAATGTCGCAAGGCATCAATTAGAGGGTCTCGATCTTCGGGCCGAACTAGGGCATCGGTAAAAATGACTACCAACGAGCGTTTGTGCAACTGCTCGGCGGTAAGATGAAGCGCCTCACAGAAATGCGAACCGGCAAAACCTACGCTCGACTTGTCGGGAGGGGCCTTCATCAACTCCTTCTGCAACAAACCCAGCAAATATTGCTGGTGCGTGCGGCTACTACGGCTATCGGTTTGCAAATCAATACCATCGCTCAATAACGACAGGCCAAAGGCATCGCGTTGGCGCACCAACAATTCCGAAAGCACTGCAGCTGCATAGCAGGCAAAAGTCAGTTTGTTGGGGTGTTGGATATCACCATGGTATTGCGTGGGAAAGAACATCGAGCCACTGTGGTCGATCACCAGCTGACAACGCAAATTGGTCTCTTCCTCAAAACACTTGACAAAGAGCTTGTTGGTGCGGCCATAAAGCTTCCAGTCGATGTTACGGGTCGACTCCCCTGGACTATACTGACGATGCTCGGCAAATTCGACAGAGAAACCATGAAAAGGACTCCTATGCAAGCCCGTGAGGAAACCCTCTACAATCTGACGTGCATAGAAGTCCAGCGATTTGTATTTTTCTAAATCTTCGAACAAAACTTACCTCTTACTAGCAACGTTGCAATTTCCGTCCTAAAGCTAGGATTAGAGGAGTGCGTTGATTTTGTCGGTGAGGGTGGCTTTTTGGACAAGACCAACGCTCTTGCCGCTGAGCTCGCCATTCTTGAAGAAAAGCACAGTGGGCACATTGCGAATGCGGTAGCGGGCAGCAATGGCGGGGCACTCTTCAACATCGGCCTTGCCAACAGCACAACGGCCTTCGTATTCAGCGGCTATTTCTTCTACAATGGGGGCAAGTGCTTTGCAAGGGCCGCACCAGGTGGCGCTAAAGTCGACCATAACGACGGAATTGGCGTTCAAAACTTCATCGAAATTTTGCTCTGTGATATTGATTTCCATGATAGATAGAGTTGTTATTTGATTGTTGTGATGATAATTTTCGACTTGCAAAGATACAAAAAAAAATTCCATTGGTTGTCATTGTCCAAAAAAAATCGGAGCAATTTCCTCGTAGCGAAGCACCCATAAGCAAAGGCTCAAATAGGCAAAGACTGCCGGGACCGAAAGCAGGGAAAACCATGAAGCTACACCACCAGAAAAAATGTATACAAAGGGGCAAAAAAATTATCGTATCGGAATTATTTCGTACCTTTGCAACGTCAAAAGATCCGCAACCAACATGCAAGCTCGGCCGATTCCGCACACGGCAGGTGCTGAATGACGAACCAATAATAAGTTCATTATATGCAACAACCGCAAATTAACTGCAAAAAATATTGAATATGAAAAAGATTGTTTTACTGATTTTTCTAGCGGCGGTAACTGGCCTAGGGGCCCCGTCGGCAAAAGCACAAACAGTACAGGACACAATGGATGTTCCGTTCGGTATGTTTGAATCTTGGACCGATTTCCCGGCCGACAGACTCTCGTTATTGGGTGGGATGTTTACCCTACCGGTGAATTATAACTACCAACTGCCAGCGGGTTGGAGCGTGCCGATGTACACTTTCAACGACACGCTTAACTATATGGGCTTTCCGTTGCCAGTGAGTTTAAGCCTGCCGGTAGCCAAGGTATACCCCGACACCCTATTCGCCCCTCAAGGCAACCGAGGGCTAGTGTCCGAGACGTTCCGATTTGAAGACGTAATCACACCCACCGCCTATGCAATGGCTTCTGGGTTGCTTGATTCAACACTAACAAGCACGGTGTTGCCGTCGGTGCTGGTTACCGGGGAGATTAACCTAGACAGCCTAATTCCACTAATTGGCAGGCTGATAGGCAATTCGTACGACATGTCGTGGCTACTGGCGATGGTGGACAGCATCGATTTGGACAACTATATCTCAGGCGGATTTGCTCTTAACGGGTTCAAACCCGGAATGATGCGTGGAAAGTATATCTACCGCGACCCCGGTGAGGGCGATGACGATGACTGCGCTGCAGTGGTTATGATAGGCACCCGTTACGACACCCTACAACATCGCAGAATGTTGGTGGGTGCAGGCGCCAAGACGCTCTACGAGCTCTACGATACGGTAAACTACGAAACTTTCGAGTTCGGGTACACTTCGCTCAGCAGTTATTTCCCAGAAAGTTACGGATACTATGAGGCTGATTCAATGATTGTGTTGGTTATCTCATCGGCAAGCGACAAAGGGTTCCAGTATGGCTCCAGACTTTACCTAGACCAATTGCAATTGGTGGGCCGACCGGACCCCTGCGGGCAAGTCACCGACCTGCGCGTGGAGGAAAATGCACCAATGTACCTGCACTTAGCTTGGAACAACACTGCCACTCCCGATAGCTGGGAAATAGAATACGGCACCAGAGGCTTTACGCGCGGAACGGGCACAAGGGTGGTGGTAACGGACAGCAATGCCTATTTCTATTCCCTGACTCTCAACACATACTACGATTTCTATGTGCAGGGGCTTTGTGGCGACACGGCAGAAACCGAGTGGGTGTATCTGTCGGTGCTGACAGACAGTATCCCAACATACGAGGACATCAATAAACCCAACACGGAAAAGCCGACCATTTACCCCAACCCCACATCAGGCCGTTTCGTGGTGAACATGAACGGGACAGAAGCTAGCCTACTAAGGCTTTATAGCATCGAAGGCCGCATTTTGAAAGAGTGGGATGCAACTGGGAAAGAGCAAATGGACTTAACGCTTCCGGGCGAGGGAATTTACATGTTGGAGGTAACCACACCACAGGGAATCTTTTACCAAAAAGTGATAGGAAAATAGCCTGGCCCTGCCTATTGCAACGCTCACTACATATCAAAAAAAAAGGTTCGGGACATCCCGAACCTTTTTTTGATATGTATCTCTGAATTCCTACATCCCCGTCACCAACAGTTTGACAGGTTTGCCAGCACCTACACGCAATAGGTAAATACCCCTCACGGGCACCCGCAAACTGACGGGATTGGAATGGTGCGCATCAACGCTGCTTATCAGCCTGCCCATCAAGTCGTAAACTCGCACGGGCTGTCCATCAGCCCCTGAAACGCACAAACTCAGCTGACGGGCGGTTACCACATATCCGCCTTCGCCCTCTCCAGACTGCGGCCCGCCAATGCCCACGTGGGAATGGAAATAGGCAACCAACAGTGTGTCAGATGTGAGCACCAGCTGTTTGGGATTGTCGGTGCTGCCATCACTCCACCTAACAAAGGTGTTGTTCCGGAAAGGGTAGGCATAGGCAACAACAGTATCACCTGTATCGTACAAACCATCTCCCGAAGTTACGCCATAGGCTTCGTTGTCGGAAATGATGCAAGCATAGTACTTGCCTTCGTTGTCGGGGCAGCCGGTGAATTTCGTGTTAATTCGGTAGGATACGTTTTTCCCTTTGCTTAGGGCGCTATCCACAGCGGGATCGGGGTTGGCATTGTTGTCGGAAATAATACGAGCCATGAAAGAAGCGGTTTGGCCTACGTAAAATTTCTGACCCAAACGGCTGGGTTGACCGGAATTGTCATCGATAGCCAAGACCAGGTTGTCGGTTCCATTGTAGTAAAAAGGTGTGTCAAGTACCAGCTCGTTCCACCCCTGTACAAAGCTAACAGCCCCTGCATAGACCTGCTGAAGTTGGTCGAAAGGCACCAAGTTGGTCGTATCGTCAAAATGATCCTGTGTAGTGTGGCCCAGATAGATAATGCAGTTGGGCTTGTCTAGGCCGGTGGTATGAGCATAGTGGAAGCTAATGGTGCCGATCGACTTCTCGCCGTTTATTTCATCTGCAGTAAAAAGTTGCTGAAAGTAGTTATAATTGCTATTGGCAGCAAATGGGATGGCATTGCTTTGTTCTGTAGTGCCACTACCAATGGTTTCGGTGTTCGGGTTGCCGCAAAGCGCAGTGTGGAAAGAGACTTGGGTAGCCACGCCACTACTGTCGGCAAAGGTCAGCGAGTCCACAGGGTCGTAGAGGGCACGCACCGTCCACTCATAGGTTTTGTTGGGGTCGAGGTCAACTAGGGTAATATGAGGTATACTTGTGGTGATTTGTATGTAGTCCGTCTCGGAATCCTTAGGCCGATAGTAAACTCGATAGGCGCTACCGATGCCTTGCCAATCGAGGGTGGCACTGCGCGAAGTAATGCGGCCACTAGTCAGTGCAACAGGAGTGGTGTGGTTGGTGTAGCGGAACATAACGGTGTTGCCTGGGGTTGATATACTAGTGATGGCAAAACTCAGGTCGCGTGTTCCGTCGGAAAGGTAGGGATATGGATTGGTAGATGGCGAAAACTCGGTGCGACTACGCGAGGGAGTGAAATAGGCTTCGGCAAGGCTGCCATTTTCCCAATCGGAGGTAGCATCGGGGCGAAAAACCCATATCTCATTGAATCTGTCAGTTCCATCAAAGCTCGCATTACCTTCGAAGCGCGTATCTACACGATAGATGATAATACCTTTGCCAGGCAGTTTTTTTTCGAAGATTTCGGTATTGTCGCGGTACTCAACCACGTAGTATTGGTCGGGGTGTGCACTGGGGAACTTAAGAGCCATTGTACCGGGTATGGAATCGGCATTGGAGCGGAGTGTATAAACGCCCGGTTGGGTGACGGTAGGTATGCTGTCCAGCCAGTTGCCGTAACGGTATTTTACCCATGCAAGAGAGTGCTGTGGAGGCTTGGAATTGCTGGCCATCAAATCCCATACCCCTACGGGCATACCGGCTCCATCGGAACTGTAGTGGTAGAGGTCAGGGGCACTAAGCGAGTGGAACATCTCATGGGAGAAGGTGCTAGTGCCAAAGTAGTCATCGCCCGCACCCTCAAGCGCTAAGTTGAATGTATTGACCTTTTTTTGATTGATGTAGACCTCGTTGCTGTAAAGGTTCCACTTGTGAGGCCAAAGCAAATCGCTCCAACCCGTGTAAGTGCCACGCACGACAAAGTTGACATTGTCTATCTGACCATCGTTGTTGCAATCCAGATTATAGGAAGTGGGCACGGGCGCCGAATCATTAATCCAGTTAACGGCACTCTCCAATAGATCGAACTCGCGGTCGCGGCGTTCGTCCGAATTGGTGTAGCCCATAGGGTTGTCGTCGGTGTAGGGCATAAAGTAGGACCTGGGGTGGGGCGACTGATAGGAACGGATAGTGTCGCCACTCGGGGCAGGAGCGTAATAGGTGCGAATAAAAAGTTTGTTGTATGAGGCGCGCTTGAAATAATTATACACCGAATTGGAGTTGTAGCGAGATGAATCGCTGAACATCCTATCAACCGACTCTAGCGAACGAGTATAGTTGGAGTCGTCGGCAAAACGAATAAAAATGACTAGATTGCAGAAGTCGCCGTGATTGCGACCACTGGTCTTGGGCCTCTTCGAACGATACTGCTCGGGGACCTCCCACTCGCGACGACGTTGCAGATACTGTTGTTGCGTGATGCCAACCCCGGGCACCAGCCCTAGCATCTTCGGGTCAAGGCCCGATTGACCCACACGGTACTCGGTGGACTGCACGGAACCATCCTTGGCAGCGGTGGCATAAACCCAATAGCCGGCACGGTTCTGGACGATAGTGTAGTTGTCGGCATCGTGGTAGCGGTGATAAAATTCGTCGCCCGTAACAAAAAAATGGATCGTATCGCCGTTAGGCTGAATCTTATTGACGGGCATATTGCTGACAAAGAGCGCCGAAGCACTATTGGCGCCAACAAGCAGTAGGACAAAAAGAATTGTCTTGCAAGAATGTTTCATATATTGTCATCAAATGTTAGAAGGTTGATAAACTTGGCTGTAGACTGCTTTTTTAAGCGAGGCTGCCTGCAGGATGCCCCGCAGCGCAAGGTAAACCATAAAGGCAGTCCAAAGGATGTTGTTCCAAACAAATGGATCTGGGTTCTGGGAACCGACAAAAACATGCCGGCCGACATAGTATACAACAAAAAAAGCGGCGGAAGCCACAAACATGCAGTTACGCATAGGACGTGTGGCAGTGGCACCCACAAAGATGCCATCAAAGAGGAAGGCCGAAAAACCACAAACGGGTATGATAAGCGTCCAAAACATATAGGCTCTTGCTCCTTCAATAACATCGGGTTGATTGCTAAAGATGCGCAACATCTGTCCTCCTCCGCTTGCATAGACGGCAGTGAAAAGCACCGTAAGGCCCATTCCCCAAAGCAACAACAAGCGCACCGATAGCTTGAGCGATTTTAAGTCTTTGGCTCCAATATACCTCCCCACTAGCGATTCTCCGGCATAGGCAAAGCCATCCATCATGTAGCTAAAGACAGTAAAGAACTGCATCAAAAGTGCATCAATGGCCAAGACCTGGGGACTGATGCGCCCGCTGGCAGCAGTAATAAAGGTGAATACAACGGCAAGGCAAACCGTGCGAAGGAATATGTCGCCGTTGACTTTAAAAAACCTGCGCAACTGCTGCCACTGCAGTGCATCCTGCATAAGCACCCGCGCCCTGCTACACAAAGTTTCTCCTCGTCCACGGGCATATTGCACAAAAAGATATCCATAGCGGCGCACCAAAAAAAAGAGCCCTACGGCCAATCCGCTGTACTGCGCCACAACAGTACCCAAAGCCACGCCCCGAATACCCCAATGCAACACTAGTACAAAAAAAAGACTACAACCTAGATTGACGATATTCAAGAAGATGGCAATCCACATCGGCAGACGCGAGTTCTGCATGCCAATGAACCACCCCTTGACAGCATAGAGACCCAGGGTAGCAGGAGCCGCCCAAATCCGAACAAAAAAATAGGTCAGAGCCAACTGCAAGATGCGAGGCTCGCTATCAACGCGGAAAATCGCCTCCGAAAGCTTGGCAATTGGCCATTGCAATAAAATAAGGACCAACGCGATAGCCAAGGCAAGGGTGAAGGCCCTGACTAGAATACGCACTGCCTCCACCATATCCTGGGCACCATAAGCCTGCGCGGTGAACCCACTAGTGCCCATGCGCAGGAAACCAAAATTCCAGTAGATGAGATTGAAAATTTGTGTGCCGATGGCAACAGCACCCAAATGTGCCGTGCTCAAATGCCCCACCACAGCCAAATCCACCATGCCCAACAAGGGCACGGTGATATTGGTCACAATGTTTGGAATGGCCAGAGCAAGGATGCGCTTGTTCATCTGTGGCTATTGCAGTTGGCACTCGGCAACATTAACAATTTCGCGCGTATCTTTGTTGGAAACAAAAGCAATCAGCTGGCAGTGACTCGGGTCGCATTCCTCGCGAAGGTCGAAGCTAAGGGAGACAAATCGACGGGTGCCGCTCTTGCCATCGGCATCCACATCCATGCCCCATTCATTGGTAACTGCCTGGCGCAAGACATGATTTTGGACGTAGTTTTCAAACTCTTCGCCCTGTCCACGCTGGGTGGTAAGGATGCTGTCCTCTATAACCAGCAAAGTAAGTGTCAGGCCATCGGTGTAGTCTTCCTTGTAGTCAAGGTAAATTTCAGCCGTATAGTTTCGGCCCGTATTATGGTGCGAAAGGGCCTTTATTGCCACCTTGGCAGGACTATTTACAACGGCATCAATGCGGTCGTCAAAACCGGATGTGGGGGTGAAGAGGTCCCACGAAGAGGCACTTCGCGCCCGATTGACCATGGCAGAGGGCTGCGCTGTTACGCCAAAATAGTCGAACCACGCAGTACCAACCTCGGTGCGAAGGTCCTGTTCGCCATTGAGGGGCTCGCCAAAGCGGCCGGAGTGGACGGCAACTGCCATCAGCAACTGACCATACTTGCTTAAGGCGGTGTTGATAACAACATCGGCAGAAGGGCAGTTGACGCAACGTACGCCGGTGTACTTTTCCACTAAAGCACATTGCGTAGCCGGGAGTTCGAGGTCGCTGTCGTACCAAGTGCCGGTATTGCCACCAAAGACAACATAATTGCCGTTTTGGTCAGCCTCGATTTTGTCGCATGAGGCAAACATAACAAAGGCGGCAAGAAGGATTGGAAATATTTTTGTTGTTTTCATTTCGTTATATTATTGAGAGGGTTAGAACGATGTGGTAAGGCTGAAGGTAAGACCATTGCTAGCTGGCACCTGACGACATACGCCACCTATGCAGAGGAGTCCCTCACGCTGTTTGCCATAGCCTAGCTGCAGTCGGGTAGCACCGTGGTTGTAGCCAATGGAAAGGTTGTAATAGTTACCAATGCCATCGCGGTAGGCATACTGATCGCTCACCGAAACAAACCATTTGCTGGTGAAGTTGTACTCCACAAGGCCCATAATCCAATCGCCACAACGCTTGTCATCAACATTGGGGTCGTACTTGCTGTCGCTACCCATCCACTCGGCTTCGAAACGCAGAACATTCTTGCGGTTGATCTTCCAAGTCAAGTCACCCACAAGGATATGGTTGTGGTGGAGCGCACCTTCGTGTCCCTCCACAATAGGATTGAAAATCTGGTAGCCATATGTGCAAGTCAGTTTCAGCGACTTGCTCAGCTTCTTAGCTACTTCAACGGATGCATCTGCATAGTAGAGGTCGCCTGTCTTGAACCATTCCGAGGTGTAGCCTAAGGTGCCATCGCCACCAATTCGGGTGGTATCGATACCCGTAATGGCAGATGCATTGAGGTGAATGTCGGTGCCGTATTTGCCACCAAGGAGGGTCTCTTTGGGAATCTTGTACATCACATCACCCTGCAACCCCATCTCACCAGTGGTCTGCGTGGCGTAAGGGTACATACTCAGGAAAGCATAGGTGTGCTGCTTGGTGATAGCGGGTATGTAATTGATGTATAGCATCTCGCCACTTTCGGAACGAACCGATTTAAAACTCATGTTATCCACACGCTTGGCCTGTACGTTTGCGCTAAAGCCTTTCTGCGAGTAAGTAGCATTGAGCATCAATGCCTCTCCAGGGCGATAGATATATCCGTTCATAATACTGGGGTCCTGACCCTTACGGGCATATTCGGCTTGCAGTGCCCAATTGCCGTAACTCAAATCGGCACGCACCGCGCCAGCCCCCACATTCAGCGGCAGGTTGAGGCGATAGGCAGGGTTGGCGGTGGAGGAAATAGTTTGGTCGGGCTCGTATTTGCTCACAAAACCGGCTCCTATAGTGGCACGCAACTTGCCTTCGGCCCATGGCTTGACGAGGCTGTTGAGGTTAACCTCGCCATCAATGCCGCGCACAATGCCATCGCCGTATTCCCAATAGTAGCGCTGTTTGCCTGCAAGGGCCTTGACAGTAACTCCTTCAAACGGACGCAAAGCCACATTCAAGCCAAGGAGCGAGTTGTCGATACCTAGGTAGCGGTCCTCGTACGCACGTAAAATCATGCCGGAACCAAACTGCTCGTAAAAATTACCCACAGTAACGCTCAGCCTATCTCCATTGTAGGCAGCAAAATAGTTAGCCACACCCTGGCCCTTGTATTTGGCATTGAAGCCAAGCATGGGGTTTTGGTAAGCCTCAAAACGCAAACCAGCACTGAAATTGCCGTTGGTGTAGAGAATGTCGGCACGAGCGTTGAGCAAAAGTTTTTCCGGCACATCATCGGCTCCGATAACGGAGTCCTTGCTAGAAATTTGTCCATCTAGCTGAATATTGCCGGTAACATGGCCTCCCAAGATACCCTGTGCACCGGCTCCCATCATAGCGGCCACAAAGAAGGCTAGCAGAATCGGTTGTTTGTAATTGGTCTTCATCGGTAAGTCGGTTAAAGGTTATTATTCGGCTGTTTCGGTCATGGCCTTTTTGACCACCTCGTACAACTCTTCCTCGCTACCTTCGACAAAGGAGGTATGCTGCCAAATAATCTCACCCTTGCCATTTACCACAAAGGTGTGTGGAACATTCACCACGTTCATGGCGCGCTTGAAGTCCTGGTTTTGGTCAAGATAGACCTCATACTCCCAACCGTTGCCGTCCACATGGGGTTTCACCCGTGAGGCGCTACGGGCATCGTCTATGGAAATGGCAACAAGTTTTACTCCAGTTTCCTCTTGCCAATCCGCATAAACTTCCTTGATGGTATTGAGTTCGCGGTTACAAGGCTTGCACCAGGTTGCCCAAAAACTGATAATCATTGGCTTGCCATCATTCTGGATAGCAGAAGTTTGAACAGACGTCCCGTCCAAGGCCTTAACAGTTATGTTTTGTGGAAGGGTTGCGTTTTGGGCCACGGCAAAGCCGGCAAGGACCATAAGGAACAATGAAAGAACAATTTTTTTCATGATGTTTTGGATGTTGGTTTACTGTTTTGTATAATTTTCTTTTGGTTTATTGTATCATATACTGTTTTTGACCTAAAGCTAGCTATGCCTCCGTCAGCCTATTGGTTGGGGCGACGAAGGGAGGAGCATCCCAAGCATGGTCCGCCGCGCCGCACTATCGGGCAACAGCATTAGGGCCTGCTGTGCAAGACGGGTGTGCGTCTCTATCAACTGTTGCGGTGAGCAGTCTTCGGGGAGGGCAACATCGTGGTCGCAGTTAAAGTCATTGAGGTCATCGCGAATTTGAAAGACAATGCCGTAGTTGTATCCGAAATCGTAAAGTGCTTGGGAGTAGGGATCGGGGGCACTGCCTTCGGAAGTCAAAGCCCCAAGTTGGCAACAGGTGGCCAACAGCGAAGCGGTTTTGCTCCCGATAATGTCTATGTAAGAGGCGGTCTTGACCTTCCGATGGACGGTGGATAGTTGCATCAACTCGCCCTGGCTCATGGTGGCAGCGGTTTGCGCCAAAGCTTTGGAAGCCTGGCGATTGCCAACTTCTTGCAACAACGTCATAACCTGCGCCAGGAAGAAGTCGCCACAAAGCACTGCCACCTGATTGCTCCAACGATGGCGTACCGAATCGTGACGGCGCCGCGAGTCGGACTCGTCCACCACGTCGTCGTGCATCAGCGAAGCATTGTGCAACATCTCAATGGCAGTAGCCAGTTTGATGTGCAGTGGCGAAAGGTGACGGCAGGCTTTGGCTGAGAGTAGCACCAACAACGGACGCAGTTGTTTGCCAGGTATGTGGTCCAGGTATTCGACCACCTCCTCCAATAGGTCCACATGGCTTTGAGTGCATCGGTGATATTCTTCAACAAAGAGTTTGTACTCATCGATAACAGGTTGTCGTATCTCTTCAATTGTCATAGAGTTCGGTTGCTTTTCATGCCTGTGGTTGTCACCAAGGCAACTGGATTGGACAGTTCGTCGTGAATGTTGATTGTGTAAACGCAGGATGTGTGGCCCTGCCGTACACACTGCGCTTCGGCTAGCAGGCGCGACCCTTTGGGCTGGGCAAGGTAATGTATCTCACTGCCAAGCGACACCCACCCTAGTGACATCCCTTCATCAAGCAGGCCGGCATTGGCCCCTGCAGCAAAAGCCAAATCGGCAAGGGTGAACAGCACTCCGCCCATCACGCCGCCCATGGCATTGCGGTGAAAGGGTTGGACGGTCAGCGAACAACAAGCCCTACCCGGCTCCACCAAATCAACGCTTGCCCCCGTCAAAGCGGTTGCATAACGGTCATCTGCAAACACCTGTTGCGCCTTATGCGTTAAATTCGTCATATATCGAGGCCAGCTTGTTGTAGAGTTGTTTGCTGGATTTTACTAGTGGCATACGCAAGTTGTTGCTTATCAGCCCTTGAATTTCCATCAGTGCCTTAATTCCGGTGGGGTTGCCTTCGTCAAAAATGGCATTCATCAATGGCAACATACGGTAGTGCAAAGGCAACGCTTTCTTCATCTCGCCCTTTACAGCGTACCTAATCATAGTCGACACCTCTTTGGGCAATGCATTGGCCAACACCGAAATCACCCCCGAAGCCCCCATGGCGCACATGGGGCAGGCAAGCGAATCATCGCCCGAGATAACCATGAACTTTTCTGGCTTGCCACGCAAAATCTGCATAACCTGACCAATGTTGCCCGAAGCTTCTTTAATGCCTATGATGTTGGAGCATTCGTTGGCTAGCTGCAGGGTGGTCTCGGCCTGAAGGTTAACCCCTGTGCGGCCGGGCACGTTGTAGATAATCACCGGCACGGGCGAGCATTCGGCTATCTGTTTGAAATGTTGGGCCAAACCGCGTTGGTTGGGCTTGTTGTAGTAGGGCGTCACAGAGAGGATGCCACTAATACTGTCGAAATTGGTGTTGGCAATGGCATCGCGCACGGCCAAAGTATTATTCCCCCCCAAGCCTAGCATAACGGGAACGCGCCCGCCGACAGTCTCAACGATAAAGTCCTGCAAGGCTCGGCGCTCGGTCTCGGTCATTGTGGCAGCCTCGCTGGTGGTGCCTAGCGCAACAATATAGTCAACACCACTATTGATAATGTTGTTGATGAGGGGTTCGAGTTTACTAAAATCGATGGTCTCCTGTTTCCTGAAAGGTGTTATCAAGGCAACACCTGTACCAATAAACGGATTTTTCATATGTTGTTTATCTCTTTCTGTTTTATTCAATTGTATGATATGCTTGCATTGGGTATTTCAAATCGGGGCAGGGCTATTTCCTAATTCGGGTCAGGCAATTGAGGATCTCGGTCAGATACCCCATCAGGGTTCCGGGTCCTTGGCCTCGGATAATCAAGTCGTAGGCATCGGTAAGCAGCCTGTCGGCGTCGATTGTGGTGTCGATGTAGCCAATACGCAGGCTCGAGGCAGTGACAAGGGTGATGTAAAGGCCAAAAATGTCGCCGCAAGGAGTGGCATCGATGAGTATGTCGTACTGGTAAGTGGTAAAGAGCCGAGTGAAGTCGGCTTTGGGTAGCCCCAACTTGTCCAGCAACGACTCACTCTCTGCCGGCAGTTCTATCTTGCGCACGATTGCCCCCCGGCTAGTCATAACGTTGGTAAACTGGCTCAATGTTACATTCTCCTCTTGGCTAAGGTTGTGGACGATAACTCCAACCGAGCGAATGCTGTCCAAATGCACAATGCGTTTGTTGTGGGGCCGTGCCGCCAGCTCCTGCAGCATGCTCTGCCGCCGTTGCTCTCTTATTTTGTCTACCGGATTCACTGTGCGCATCGTTTGGTTAGTCTAAAGGTCATGCGGTGTTCCGGGCAGGGACCGTACTGTGCCAATGCTGCGTAGTGGGTAGCAGTGGGATAGCCCTTGTTGGTGTCCCAACCATATTGCGGGAACTTCCGGTGAAGCTCTTTCATGTAGTCATCACGATAGGTCTTTGCCAAGATGGATGCAGCTGCAATAGAGAGGTATTTGCCATCGCCCTTAACAATGGTGCAATAAGGTATCAACCCCTCGTTGTAGAAACGGTTGCCGTCAATCAGTAGCAGCTCCGGACGCGTCTGCAACCGCTCAACGGCAAGATTCATTGCGTGCATCGAGGCGCGCAGGATGTTACTGTCATCAATCTCTTTGGCCGAAACGCTGGCCACACCCCATGCCACGGCATCCCGCTCTATTGTTTGGCGGAGCTCGTAGCGTTGTCGCTCGCTAAGTTGCTTCGAATCGTTCAACTGCCCGTTGCAATATCCCTTGGGCAAAATTACGGCGGCAGCAAAAACGGCACCAGCAAGGCAACCGCGACCGGCTTCATCGCAGCCACATTCTATCAAATCGGGAGTGTATTGGGATAGCAACATGTTTTTCTCTACAGGAAGTTGAGTACAATACCACAGAGGATAATAAGCAGGAAAAAGATGCTAGGTAGCAACTCTTTGCGCCGGGGATCGATAAAGAGGGCCGTAGCTCCGCAAGCAAAAGGGATGGCATATGCCTGCGTGGGGATGGGGACCAAGGCTGTGTAGAACGAAAAAAGAACGCTACCAATACCAAAAGTCAGAATGGCGGTTGTATTCTTTTTAAAGTTGACGTTGCGGTTTTGAATGTTGGCTACAGCAGCGCCAAGACCTGCCACAAAGATGATGGCAAAAACGGCAGTGCCAGCCCAACCTATCCAACCTCCGCCAACACTTAAATGCAGGTCGGTAAGGTCGTATATCAACAAGTAGTTGCGGTAGAACAGCTCCTCGTTGACAAAATAGACCGTCTCCAACGGAATCAAAGGCGCCAACAAACCCAAAAACAGCATTGCCCAGTCGCGCCAACCATAGAGGCTGTAGGTGAACATGTCAACGACTAGCGGAATAAAAAACACCGCCATCGACGGGCATATCAGCGTGGCCAAGGAAACAAGCGCCGTAGCACCAAAAATTTTGTCGGGCGTCAGCGACAGCAACGTGGAGGTGAGCAGTAGCTGACCGAGGGCCAATATCAACAAAAAGCTACCTAGGAGGATGGGCGTAAGTGTGGGGGTACCAAGACTCATTGCCACAATGTAGAACAGCATGGGCATGAGCGTGTTTTGCGGAATCATCTTGTGCCGGTAGAGGATGCTGTTGAACACCACCCCCTCCACTATCACCATCAAAAAGGCAACGATAGCCCCCCAGCGAGGCGACAGCATACCCGTAAGCCAGTAGAAGATTGGCCCCCCCTCTTCAATGGGTATTGGCTGCGGGTGCAAAAAGACCCCGATCCACATCACTGCAGATACCACCAGTATTATCACTGCCTGCACGGAAATGTCGGTTCGGAAAATCTTCAACATCGTTCGGTACAATTTGTCGTTCTTAATCCAAAGTTAACCCCTTAGGTCGCATGCATCAATGCACCAATCGTGCAGTGCGGGCGCCGCATCGGACCACATAGATGCCATGCGGCAAGGTCGAGAGGTTCAGGTTGCCCTCCATAGTCACTTGCTGCGAGAGCACCACCGCGCCACCAGTAGTGTAGAGGGTAACTGTCTGTGGGGTGTGGCAACCCGTGTAGACGGTCACGCGGTCGCCGGCCGGATTGGGATAAAGTTGCAGCGATTTCTCAAACCACTCGCCATCGGCGCGATCGATGTCAACGCGTGCCAACACCTCATTCACCGCAGCCAAGGCATCGGCCTTGCCCCAACCCCAGGCATCACTCATGCTGTCGCGCTCATGCAACGGCCCAGTCTGCCCGTCATTACGAGCACTCGAGCACAAGTATTGCTTAATTTGGTCTACCGTAAGGGTGGGGTCGGCTTGCAACATTAGGGCCACTATACCCGTAACGGCGGGACCCGACATCGACGTGCCCGACATCTTGGCCCAAATGTACTTGCGCGAGGCGTAGCTATAGGTCATCACGGCGGTGTACGCCTGGTCGCTATAGGAGCTGATGGAGGATACCACATTCACCCCAGGGGCGGAAATCTCGGGCTTGCGGCGGCCATCAATAACCGGTCCTCTGCTGGAAAAGCCGGCCAGCATCCCCTCCGTAGTGGGGCCGTCGGCGTTGTGGGCAGCCACGGCTATGCACCTCTCGGCGCAAGCCGGCTCACCAATGCCGTATTTGCCGTCGCCCTGCGTATAGTTGAGCGAATTGCCACGCGTAAACTCTCCCCCCATGTTGCCCGCGCCGTTGTCCAGGCTGGCAAGGTTCCAGGCATGCACCGTCCCATCATTGGCGGTAACGGCAATGTCGATGTGGTAATCGATGTTCTTGTTCACGTTCAGCAATATGTGCGGACGGTTGTTGTAGATGTTGGCCTGCTCAACTGTTATTCTAGACCCAAGCTCTCCGTCTCGGCCCGCAAGGGCACTGTCCAAATAAAAGGATCCGTCGGCAGTATTCACCCAACGCAGGCACAACGAATCGCCTCCACCCACCATGGCAAAGGAAAACACAAAGGATGCTCCCGGCTCGCCCCACAGGGTGATGTTTTGGCCGTTCTCTTCATAGCCGTAGTACGCAGCGCGCGAACGCAAGGTGTCCCCCGAGCCGCCGAAAGTTTTGGAGATATGCATGTTGTCGTTGCCGCAGTTGCCCGCACTAACCACAAACACAATGCCGCTGTCGCTCCAGTTGTTGATGGCCTGGCTGGCTAGCGAAGTGCCATCGATAGGCCCCAAGGTGTACATGCCCCAGCTGTTGTTCACCACAAGGCGTTTGCCTTCCTGCTCCGAAACATTCTTCATCCACTGCACCGCATCCATCCACGAGGCAAGGTCCAGGTGAAAGGAGGCAAAAAGCAAGTTGGCGTCGGGGGCTTGACCCGTGTATTCGCCATCAACGCCACGCCCCGCAGCAATGCCCGCAACGTGCGTACCGTGGGTGGCATAGTTGTACAGGCCAGCCGTGTCGCCTTTGGCCTGCAACAGGTCGTGTCGGTTGGTAAAGACCGTGCCATAGTCAAAACCATCCGGAGCGGGGCCGCTAAGCTTGAACTGATCCCAAGCTTGCAACAACCGGCGGTTCGTCTCTCCGTTGTTGTTGTAGTTGGGGTGCTTGTAGTCGAATCCCCAGTCCGTAATGCCAATAATCACCCCCTCCCCAGTAAAGGCCCGAGGCAATCCAAGCCCTTGGTGCACGCTGTCGGTGCGGGTGTCGAAACGGGTGCGGTTAAGCATCGGGAAGACGGGGTACGACAACGAGTATTGGAGAATCTCCGCGCATCCGTCCACCAATGGCAACTTGCCCAAAGGCAGGCGTAGCGTAACAATGTCCCCCGCCTTGGCACCCGTAACAATGCCTTGCGCTTTCATCTTCTTAGCATCGTATCGGTCCGTAACCTTGGCAATAAGGCGTATCGGCTCCTCCAACGCCTTGGCCTGCCGCTCCTGCATGAGCTTCACTTGCGAAACGGCATCGCATTTGCCGCCCTCGCGCAGCTGCACCTTTTGGGCCATCATGGCAACCGGCAAGGCGAGCAATAATGTGGCTAAGAGTAATGCTTTTCTCATATTCTTGCAATTTTTTGACTCCATAAAAAAACTCCCCGCGCACAACTTACGCCCCACGCCATCGCTACTATACTGGCATATAGCACAATAGCCCGTATTTTGCAGCGCGTTTCTTCCCTCACTTTAGGCGTAATTTGATTTTGCAAAGATACAAAAAAAAAATCTATAAACGGCTACTTTAATAATTTCAAAACTTCCCTCCCCCACCCTGCTATGCCACCTCCAGGCCGCCCGCAACCTAGGCAGGCACCCCTTCCACCTAGCCCATCGGAGCGCCTTACCGCATCTCCACCTGACTCCTTAACCACCTCAACGACCTATCTCTCTCCGCCTCCAACTTCCGGTCGACTTCCATCCAGGCGATAGGCTCGTCGCTTCCTGGCAAACTCTCTACCATGCGGCTCTCCAGCCCTAGCTCCCCTAGCAACGATTCGAACCGGCTCTTGCCCCTTTGCCCATTGGAATAGACGTAGAAACCCTTGTTGAAATTGATGGAGAAGACCATTCCGTGGAACGAATCGATAACAACAAAGGCGGCATCCCTAAAATACGCCAGCCACAGCTCCATCGTATCGTCCGGCCGCACCTTTGGACCAGCGCTCTTGACCAAATATGGCAATCCTTTCTTTTGCGCAAACCTCCTGACGTCATCTGTCTTCTCCGTCGACTCGTCCAAAATATAGGCAAAAACAAAAGCCTCGCGCACGGGAATCGCACTGCACAGCTTGCAGTAATCCTCTTTTTGCAGCAGCAACGTCGGGTCCAACACGTGCGCAGCCTCCACCCCCAAGTGCTTCTTGCAAAGCTCCACCCCCGAGGCCTCCCGCACCGAAACACCGTCGAATCTCTTTGCTAACGCCGAGCAGGCGCACATCAGCTCCTCCGAAACCTCCCATTCATCCTTGCCGAACGATGCAGCATACACAATCCTGCGGATGTTCCAGTCCGCCGCAAAATCCAGAAAGCAACTTTCGACCTTCCTGTTATATTCCGGCCGCCAAATCTGGTCGCTCCCTACAACCAATGCCCCAAAGCGGTATTTTTCTACTACCGCGCCTTCGATATCCCAAGTTCTTGGGTGGGTCAGCTTTATGTACTTCCGAGCGAAGCGCCGCAACGGCCTATCCCCTAGCTCGATTCTAAGCGGCATTGGCGGAAATTCGGCTTCGTACCCACGCTTCCTAATCTTTGCCACCCACCGCACCTCTCTCAACCATAGCCGCCACGGCTTTTTATTGTAGTCCACTGTCCACGGCTCGTGCCCCATCCTGCGGAGCACCTCCTGCAAGGCATAGTTCTGCAGGATTCCGCCATAGTTCGATGTCAAAGGTTGTGTTACGATTCCTATGCGCATCTTAATACGATTATTGTTCTACCACACTTCCTAAATTTCTAACAAGTCTTTCATTTTTAGCCTGCCCGATATTCTTTGCCCCCACATAAGTGGCACATTAATTTCAATTTCCATTGCCTATAGTACTCCCCATTTTTAGACAGGGTTAATATTCAGTTATACTCATTGTT
>CAZAAK010000020.1:9781-32598 GCA_964483145.1 uncultured Bacteroidaceae bacterium | reverse complement strand
AGAGCACGACCTTGCCAAGGTCGGGGTCGCGAGTTCGAGTCTCGTTTTCCGCTCAAGTCTCCAACTGACGCCGGAAAGCCGGTACTGGAACGCTCTGGTGGTGGAATGGTAGACACGAGGGACTTAAAATCCCTTGCCCGCAAGGGCGTGTGGGTTCAAGTCCCACCCGGAGTACAAAGAGAGTAATTTGAAATGTTTCAAAGCCAAAAGCACGTAGTACACAAATACTCGTAGCTCGAAGCAAATAAGTTGTCTTGGTAGCTCAGTTGGTAGAGCAATTGACTCTTAATCAATGGGTCCAGGGTTCGAGTCCCTGCCAGGACACTACTGCGGGGTGTAGCGCAGTTGGCTAGCGCGCCACGTTCGGGACGTGGAGGCCGGAAGTTCGAGTCTTCTCACCCCGACCACTACTCTCCCGCGCGGGCAACCGCTTCCAAACGTTTTATATCACACACAGCCGCAATGCCACTTTAGCTCAGTTGGTAGAGCAACGCATTCGTAATGCGTAGGTCTGCGGTTCGAGTCCGCAAAGTGGCTCAGTTTTTTTGTATAGATTCACTAACAAAATTAGTCATTTTATAATTAATCAACATGGTAAACCGTTACGAAACCGTTTTCATTGTAACTCCCGTTTTGTCTGAAGACCAGATGAAGGAAACGGTAGAGAAGTACATCAACTTCTTAAAGGAGCACGGTGCAGAAATCGTCTACACCAACAATTGGGGTATGCGCAAGCTCGCTTATCCTATTAAAAAGAAAACCACAGGATTCTACTACCTTATCGAGTTCAATGCCGAAGGTAGTCTGATTGCCGACCTCGAAGTTGCCTACAAGCGCGACGAGCGTCTGCTCCGCTTCCTCACTGTCTCTCTTGACAAGTACGCCGTTGCTTATAACGAAAAGAAGCGCAACGCCAAGAAAGCCGCAGAGGCTGAGGCCACCGCAGTAGCCGAGGAGGAAAAATAAAATTCAAGGATTAACTCTAAAATCAAAGAATCATGGCTAACGAAACCGAAATAAGATATCTCACCCCAATTGCCGTAGAAACACAGCGCAAGAAATACTGCCGTTTCAAAAAACTCGGCATCAAATATATTGACTACAAAGATGCCGACTTCCTGCTGAAGTTTGTCAATGAGCAAGGCAAAATACTGCCTCGTCGCATCACCGGTACTTCCAACAAGTATCAGAAAAAAGTGTCCAAAGCTATCAAGCGCGCCCGCCACTTGGCTCTGCTGCCTTATGTAGCCGATTGTTTAAAATAATAATGGAGGAAGAATAGAATGGAAATTATACTTTTAGAGGATGTGACCAACCTCGGTTACAAGGACGATATCGTCAATGTTAAGAATGGCTACGCCAACAACTATCTTCTCCCTCAGGGCAAGGCCATCATTGCCACTGCTACCAACCGCAAGGTGCATGCCGAGACCATGCGTCAGCGTGCTTTCAAGGAGGAAAAATTCCGCAAGGATGCCGAGACTTTGAAAGCTGCCGTGAATGAAAAGACCATCCGCCTTGTTGCAAAGGTTGGAGAGAACGGTCACCTTTTTGGTTCCATCACCAGCGACCAAATTGCTGAAGCTTTGAAGGAACAGCACAACTATGATGTTGACCGCAAGAAAATTGTGATTGACGGTGCCAAGCTAAAGGAAGTAGGAACTCATACCGCACAGATAAATATCTACAAGGATATCAAGGCTCAGATCAATGTTGAAATCGTTGCCGAGTAAGACTATAAAGTTCGCGCAGAAACCCACCATTCCATTGTTATGGTGGGTTTCTGTTTTTTTACGCACAAAAAATTTTATATGAAGTACATATCAATCAAGCGTTCTTTACTTAAGGTATTCATTTCGTGCTGAAGAGCCGCCTATGCTATGGTGTTAATGCCGAGATATAACTGATTATGCGGGGCAGTACTAACATTGGATGGGGTAGTTGGGTTGCTTTTGGCTTATCCACAGCGTTGAGGCGTTCGTTTGTGTTGTTGTTGGTTGCTTCGGGCTGTTGTGCGGTAGCCCAAACAAATTGGAGTAGCCAGTATATTAAGGTAGACACCATCCTAAATTTTAAGATGAGGCATGGCGAGGCTGGTGGTCGGATTGTCAGGGCGTCCTATGGAAGTAGTTATGCGTTTACATGCCATGATGTAGGTTATGCAAGCGATACTATTATTGTCTACAAAATTGATACTAAGGATTATCGCATTGATACGATAAAACTTTATGAGAAGGACATATGCCGCAAGATGAAACGGAACAGGTATAGCGGTTTCAGTTGCATGGCTATGTGCGAGAGTAAGTTATTGCTCCTTTACGCCAAAAAGATAATGGTCTTTCGTAAGGTTGCTGGAGACGGTTACAGGTGGTGGAAGACGTTGGATTATCCCCACCATTATGATGCTGTGGAGATGCTGAACGACAGTTTGGCTCTTTTTTCTAGCAAATATTACTCTTGGGAGCCGTCTACAAATCTAACGGTTTATGACATTGACAAAGGTAATGTTGTGTCGTCGGTAAGGCCGTCAGTACGTTCGCTGTATAGCACTTTTTGGGGAGGGAGACACATGGTGACAGCTAAAGGCACTCGGGTTGCGTGGCTTGGTCCAGACAATTATACGTCCACTATGTATGACAGTCGGCTCAATATTTTGGACTCAGTGTCTTGTAATGGTGATAGTTGGAGTTTTCCCCCGAAAGTGTGTTGAGGGCAGTTCAAAGAATCGACAAACACAGTTCGGCGGATATTATCTTCAGGCTGAAGAAATATTTATCTTGATATCGATTTGCTCTTGGGAGTTTATTTTGTTGACGAAAACAGTTTGATGGTCCTCCGAAAGCCCCCGATGACTACAGTAGCGTAATGATTGATAGATATTTGGAAATTTCGCAGTGGTAAGTGGGTTTGTGTTAAGTCGGGCATAGTGGACTCATATTGGCCGGACCCCAATATGGGCACACTTACCAAAAACAATTTGCCGTTGAATTTTATAGCAGGCAACAAGAGTGTTCTTGTGGTGGCGGACAAAATAGTGGTTCTCTCTAGTGACGGTTGTGTGACCAACCCGATAGGACTAGATGCTGACCAATACTCGTTCATAAGAGATAGGTATCTGCTTAGTAATGATTACTTTATTCAGTTGACATTCTTTGCGCAGACTTTCTCAGAGCTATGAACAAAGCCTTTCACCTTGTGCTTCTGTTGTTGTTGGCCATTCCTACTTTTTGTCAGGGAACGTTTTTAGGCTATTCCATTGCGCAAGATTCGGTTGTGTTACCAATAGGCAAAGAGACCTTGGCGATATATTACAGCGCCACTAATTGCCATCAGTGTATGGAAAGATTGGCCCAAAAGGCATTAAGATGGAAGTCGCGCAACCCCAATAGGGTGGTCTACGTTGTAACGTATGGCGAGAGCATACCTTTCAGGCGAATGCAAGTAGGTGAGGTGTAGAGGCTTTTTGATTCGGATGATTGCCCACCGATTGTTTTCGCAAATATACAGACATCTTAAAACGATTTTGCAACGAAGCAGGCAGTACTATGGGTATAGGTTCTGAACTTTTCCACTTTGCCCCAGATGGCAGTTGCCGATATTATTCCTATGCAGAACTGTTTGATACCAAAAAAAGACCCATCCGACTATTTGTGAGGCTTAATAGATTCCTCTAGCGGATGGGTTCTTTGCTGGAGTAGTCCAACGTTATTCTTTGTTTCCTTTGGCTTTGGCGCTGGTTTTTGTCTTTGCTGTTTTGACTTTTGCGGATTTGCCTGCAGAGGTGTTCTTTGATGGTTTGCTACCGGATTTTGCTTTTTTGGTCCGGATTTTTTCCTCAGAATGATTGACGTTGCGTCTGCCATGTCTTACTCCGCTATGGTGGACTTGAGGGGAAGCAAGATCGTCCATGTTGTCTTCCTCAACAAGGTCGAAATCGATGAGCTTTTTGATCATATCCACCCCTTTTACGCGGATGCGGACAGGCTCACCAAGTTTGTAGCACTTGCCATAGCGGCGGCCTATGACCTGATAGTTATCTTCATCGAGCATGTAATAGTCGCCACGGAGGCTGCCGATAGGAATCATGCCTTCGCATTTATTGCCTTCTATCTCGGCATAAATACCCCATTTGCTTACACCTGAGATATTGGCATCGAAGATTTGCCCAATCTTGTCGCTGAGGTATTCGGCTTGTTTGTACTTTACGCTGGCGCGTTCGGCATCGGCAGCGCGTTTTTCCATAGCCGAGCAGTGTTTGCAGTATTCCTCATACTCATCAGCATTTACTGAGGTACCGCCACTGAGGTAGCGTTCCAGGAGACGGTGGACCATCAAGTCGGGGTAGCGGCGGATGGGGGAGGTGAAGTGGGTATAGAATGCGAAGCCCAAGCCATAGTGACCAATATTGTGGGTGCTATAGTAGGCTTTGGCCATGGTGCGGATGGCAATGTTGTCGATCATATACTCCTCTCCTCGACCTGCGATAGACTCAAAGAGTCGGTTGTAGCTATTGGCCAATGCTTTGCGGGAGCCAACTTTCATTGCGAATCCTAATTTGGAAACAAATTCCACGAAGGTATTTAACTTCTCGGGGTTGGGTTCATCGTGCACGCGGTAGACAAAAGTCTTGGCCTGTACGTTTTTGTCCCCTCTACTTTTCTTAATGGCACCCACATGTTCTGCAACGCATTTGTTTGCCAATAGCATAAACTCTTCAATCAGCCAGTTGGCCTCCTTGGCCTCCTTGATATAAACGCCAATGGGTTTGGCGTTTTCGTCGAGTTGGAATTTTACTTCCTGGCTTTCGAAGTTGATGGCACCATTCTTGTAACGTTGGGTGCGCAATGTGTTGGCTAATTTGTGTAGCTCGAGGATGGCTTCGCCGGTGACTTTGTTGGCTTTTTGTTTGCTGCCGGGCAGTATGGCGGAAGCATCATTGCTGTCAATAATTTGTTGGGCCTCCTCATAGGCATAACGCATGTCGCTGTTGATAACGCTCTTGCCAAACCACGACTTTAGCACCTCGGCTTTGTCGTTTATTTCCATAACTGCACTGAAACAGAGTTTGTCTTCATGAGGGCGGAGGGAGCAGACATTATTACACAGTTTCTCGGGAAGCATGGGTATGGTGCGGTCGACCAGATAGATACTAGTGCCACGTGTATAGGCCTCTCGGTCAATACTGGTGCCAGGTCGGACATAATGACTTACATCGGCAATATGCACACCCACTTCGTAGTTGCCATTCTGCAGGCGGCGGAAGGAGAGTGCATCGTCGTAGTCTTTGGCATCGGCGGGGTCGATGGTGAAGGTGGTGATTTTTCGGTAATCCTTGCGACCTTCGTAGTCCTTGTCGGAAGGTGGATTGATGGCTGCGGCCTCACGCTCCACTTCAGCGGGAAAGTCAAGGGGGAAGTCGTACTCGGCAAGAATTGATTGCATCTCCACATTGTTGTCGCCGGGGCGACCGAGACGTTTGATTACCCTACCTACAGGATTATTCATGCGTTCAGGCCAACTGGTCATCTCTACCAACACCTTTTCGCCATCCAATGCTCCACCTAGGTCGTTGAGAGGTATGAAGATATCCACTACCATGGTCTTATTGTCGCTAACCATAAAGGCAAAGCGGTCCTGTTTTTGGATGATACCCACAAAGCGAGTGCGGGCGCGTTGGAGGATTTCCACTACCTGACCTTCGGGTTTGTGCATTCTGCGTTGTGGAAACATCAATACCTTTACCGTGTCTCCGTGAAGGGCGTGGTGTGTGTTGATGGGCGAGATTTGTATGTCCTCATGTCCTTCCTCTTGAGGAATGACATAGGCTTTGCCACCGTTCTTCATGTCGATGGTGCCAATGAGGTAGTTCTTGGGCAACAAGTCATCGTTGATATTTTTTGGATTGATCTTGTATTTGCCGCGGGCATGCTCATCCTCCACGAGGATATTATTTTCGGCCAACTCTTGTATGGTGGCCAACACTAACTGGCGTCCTCCTTTGTCGTGGGCGCCTACTTTGGAGGCTATCTGTTTGTGGTTGAAAGAGTCGAAAGGATTGTTGGCAAAGATTTTAAGTATCTGTTTAGCATAGATGTCGTTCATGGTAGTTTTGAAATTTTGAAAGAGGTGTCTTTAGATTCTGTAGGAGGTATGGTTCAGTTTTTGAAGCCGCAACGCTCAAGGAGTGCATTGATTTTCGGGTCGCGCCCCATAAAGTTACGGAAGAGAACAGTAGGATGCTCGGTGCCGCCCTTGCAGAGAATCTCATCGCGGAAGGACTTGACAGTGGTTTTGTTGAATATGCCGTCCTTTTTGAATTTGGCAAAAACATCAGCATCAAGCACTTCTGCCCATTTATAGCCATAGTAGCCCGAGGCGTAGCCGCCAGCAAAGATATGGGTGAAGGCGGTGCTGGTATTAGTGCCTGGTACAGCGGGCAGAAGTTCTTTCATGTGCAAACGCTCAAAATTCTCGATAGGTCCCTCAATAGGTTCGGTGATGATGTGGAAACTGAAGTCGACCAAACCCAAACTTAATTGGCGGAGGCAGAGCCAACCAGCGAGATATTTTTTCGCAGACTGAATTTTCCTGATATAGTCCATGGGAATGGGAGCCCCGGTTTGATAATGGTGGGCGAAAGTGTTGAGGAATTCGGGCTCATAGCACCAGTTCTCCATCACTTGGGACGGTAACTCCACGAAGTCGCGCTTTACATTAGTGCCGCTGATGCTAGGGTAGGTGCAATCGCTGAGCATACCGTGAATGGCATGCCCGAATTCGTGCATGAATGTTTCCACTTCGCTGAAACTGAGTAAGGCAGGCTTTCCCTCGACAGGTTTGGAGAAGTTACAAACGACTTGGATGAGAGGGCGAACCTCATTGCCATCAATATTACTTTGGTCGCGGAATCCGGTCATCCAAGCACCGCTACGCTTGCTGGCGCGGGGGTGCATATCCAAGTAGAGGACTGCCATAAAGCGGTCGCCGTCGAAAACTTTATAGACTTTAACATCGGGGTGGTAAACATCGATGTCGTGCGCTTCTCGGAACGTTAGACCATAGAGGCGACCGTAGAGTTCGAAGATCCCTTGTCGGACATTTTCCAATTGGAAATATGGACGCAGCAACTCCTCATCGAAATCGTATTTTTCCTGCTTCATCTTTTCGCTCCAATAGGAAAAGTCCCACCGTTGCAACGGCAACTTGGCACCATTGCGGGAGGCATAGTTGCTCACATCTTTCAAGTCTTGAATGGCATAGGGCATGGAGGCATCCAGCAGTTGATCGAAAAATTTGGAGAGCTGGGCAGGAGATTGGCACATGCTGTTGCTGAGTACATATTCGCTATAGTTTGTATAACCTAAGAGCCGAGCCTGTTCGTAGCGGAGCTTGGTTATCTCGCGGATGATCTCGTTGTTGTCGCTTTCATCACCGCGATTGCCGCGGCTGTTGTAGGCGCGCCAAATCTTTTCACGCAGATCGCGGTTGTCGGCATATGTGATGAAGGGAACGTAGGAAGGGGAAGCCAATGTGAAGACCCAGCCTTCCATATTGCGCTCAGCAGCTTCTTGACGGGCAGCGACTATTGCATTTTCGGGCAGACCGTTAAGGTCGCGTTTTTTTGTTATGTGGAGGATGAAGTTATTGTTGTCGGCGAGCACATTTTGGTTCATTTTTTGTGAAAGCTCTGCCAAACGCTCGCTATTTTTTGCAAAGGTCTTTTTGTCTTTACCGAGGAGGTTGACACCATTGCGGACGAAACTTTTGTAGGTTTCCTCCAACAAGGTGCGCTGTTCGGTGGTGAGATTGAGCTTCTCGCGTTGGTCGTAGACCGACTTCACTCGGACAAAGAGTTGCTCGTTCATGCTGACGCTATTCATATGGCGGGTGAGCTCAGGGGTAAGTTCTATCACAATCTGCTGCATGGCAGAGTCGGTGTTGCATTCGTTGAGGTTGAAGAGCACGGCGCTGATGCGGTCGAGGCTTTGGCTAGCTGTCTGCAGGGCCACAATGGTGTTGTCAAAAGTAGCAGCATCTTTTTGTTTGACAATGTTGTTGATATTGGTTTCGGCTTCTTTGATGGCGGCTCGCATGGCTGGATCGTAGTGCTCGTTGCGGATCTGACTGAAAGGAGGGGTCTGGTAAGGAGTGTTCCAAGGCTCCAGCAGTGGATTGTCCGATTGGCCTAATGAGGGCATGGCTATACTGACAATGGTCATAAGAAATAGTATTTTGGTAATTCGTGTCATGAGGTTTAGGTTTTATTATGAATATTTCAAATCGATGCGTGCAATAAAAAAAACGTTCACCCGTTTGAAGTAATAACGTGAAGCGTAAAATTTATTGCACAAAAAAAGATAAAAATAGTATTAACGCAGAGGTCGGTTGTGTTGAAGTGTGCCGACTTGCATACAAATGAGAAAAATCTATGAAAAGAATCGTATTAGGTTTAGGTTTGGCTTGCGTAGCCATGTTCTTTGCTTCTTGCAACAACCAAAGTAATCCCGAGCTTGACGCCGCCATAAAGGCCAACGACTCTCTGGAACAGATTATAAGTAGCAAGGATGCCGAGCTGGACTCCATGTTTGCTACTTTGAATGAAATTGAAGAGAATCTGTCGGCAGTCAACTCTCGCTACAATACCGTTCAGGAGCTTCGTCGTGCCAATTTGGAGGGGCAACCCAACGTAAAGAACCAGATTAACGAGCAGGTAAAAAATATCGAAAGCCTAATGGCTTCCAATAAACGCAAATTGGCCAGTTTGCAAGCCAAGCTCAAGAATGGAGGCGCGGAGAGCACACGTTTGCAAGAACTTGTCAGCCGTCAGGAAGAGCGCATCTCCGCCCAGGAAGCCCAAATTGCCGAGTTATTGACCGAGTTGGAGAACAACAAGGTACTTATCAAGAAGCTCAACGATGATGTTTCTCAGTTGACTGCTTCCAATGAAGAAAAGGATCAGTACATTCAACGTCAGACCAATGAAGCCAATCGGGCATACTATGTTGTTGGTAGCTATAGCGACCTCAGCGAGGCAGGTATTGTCAGTAAGTCGGGTGGCTTTATTGGCATCGGTCGCCACCAAGGCACTAATGCCGAGTTGCCCATGGACCGCTTTACGCAGATTGATCGCACCAAAGTGACCACCATTCCTATCAACATGAAGAAAGCCGTAGTTGTTTCTAAGCATGCTGAGAATAGTTATGAATTGGTGATGGATGAAAACGACCCCAAAGTGGTCTCTTACCTTCGTATCCTCAATCCTGCCAAATTCTGGGAGCAGACACGTTTCTTAGTTATCTCTACCCGGTAGTTGGTAAATCCTTTATGGCAATGAAAGAGGTGGCAGTGAAGCCCCACCCCTGTGAAACCGATTGGGTTTGATATATTTGGTTATTACTGTTGCTCGATAAAACTTGTTTGCTTTGGCAAAGTTATGGCTGATACTTTTTACGGGGTGTCAGCCATTTTTCCTATCCTGGTTTTGCAAAAAAAAATGTACAGTCATGGGTAATTCAGTCATTTTACCGGACAGCGATATTTCTTGACAATACCCAATTGCAAAAATTTCTCAACCGACAAGAACTTTTTAAGAATGCAACGCATCGGAGTTCTAATGGCACAAAGGCATATACCACACTGCTTTTGAGGTAAATCAAAGGATTTGTTGGCAAGTAGAACTGGCGGTTGACCTATCGTTTACGCTTGGTCCTGTGTCTGTCCAAAAACGGGTTGGTGCAGGGGGGACGGTTGTGAGTGTGGGCTTGCTTACCTAGCGCTTTCTAGGGCTTTCTGCATGTCGCGGATTTGGTCGCGGTATTTGGCGGCAGATAGGAAGTCCATCTCTTTGGCTGCCTGTTGCATTTTGTGTTGGGCATTTCGGATTTCCTTGCGCAATTCTGCCTGTGTTTTGTTGCTCCATTCGGGCTCTAGGCTATTGGTGGTGGCAGTTCTGGTCTCTTCGGCCTTGGTAATAGGGGGTAATGGTTGGTTGTTGTGTGGGTTGTATCTGTTTTTGCCACCACTGTGTGCCGGCATATTGAGGGAAAATGGTGAGGCAGCGATATTGGGAATATTGGGCCCCTCGGGTGCCTTTTCTTCCAGATGCTCCTCGGCAGCACGTTCGATGACGCTGGTAGACCCCATGATGGAATCCACACTCTTGACAATTTGGCGGGGTACAATGCCATGCTCCATGTTGTAGCGCATCTGTTTGGTACGGTGTCGGTTGGTTTCGTCAATGGCGCGTTGCATGCTGCCGGTGATGGTGTCGCCGTAGAGGATGGCCTTGCTGTGCACGTTGCGAGCGGCACGGCCAATGGTTTGTATAAGGGCTCGGTCGCTGCGGAGGAAACCTTCCTTGTCGGCATCTAGAATGGCCACTAAGGAAACTTCGGGGAGGTCAAGCCCTTCGCGGAGCAAGTTGACGCCTACTAATACATCGAAAACTCCCATACGAAGGTCTCGCATGATTTCAACACGTTCGAGGGTGTCGACATCGCTGTGTATGTATTTGCTACGGATACCGAGATTGACTAAATAGGAGGTCATCTCCTCAGCCATGCGTTTGGTGAGGGTCGTAACTAGGACGCGCTCGCCTTTGTAGACGGTTTTTTCAATTTCGTCCAACAGGTCATCGACTTGATTGGTAGCGGGGCGGACTTCTACCACGGGGTCGAGCAATCCCGTGGGGCGAATTACCTGTTCCACCACAACACCCTCAGCCTCTTGCAATTCATATTGGGCGGGGGTGGCGCTGATATAGATTGTTTGACCGGTGATGTTGTAGAATTCGTCATATGTAAGGGGTCGGTTGTCCAATGCGGAAGGCAATCGGAATCCGTATTCTACTAGGGATTTCTTGCGGGATCGGTCGCCGCCGTACATAGCGCCAATTTGTGGTATGGTGACGTGGCTCTCGTCTATCACAAGAAGGAAATCATCGGGGAAGTAGTCTATAAGACAAAAGGGGCGGTCGCCTTCTTTGCGCCCATCGAAATAGCGCGAGTAGTTTTCTATGCCGCTGCAGTAGCCCACTTCTTGAATCATCTCAAGATCGTAGTTGACGCGCTCTTCTAAACGTTTAGCTTCTAGTGGTTTATCTATTGAGTAGAAGTAATCTCGCTGGGCAAACATATCGCTCTGGATTTGATGCAGGGCCTCAGCTAATGTTTCTTTGGAGGTAAGGAAGTTACTGGCAGGGTAGATGGTAATGTCGTTGAACGTTTCCTGCTTTTGTCCGCTAACAGGGTCGAAACTCTCCAAAGTTTCAATCTCATCGTCCCAAAACGAGATACGGAAGCATAAATCTGAGAATGATGGGAATACATCAACCGTATCACCTTTGACACGAAATCGGCCATAGGTGAAATCTATTTCGTTGCGAACGTATTGGGCGTCAAGTAACATCAGCAGAAGATTGTCGCGGGTGAGTCGTTGACCCACTTTGACATTTATGGTGCTATGTTTGAATTCTGCGGGGTTTCCGATGCCGTAGATGCAACTGACCGAACTTACCACTATCACATCGCGGCGGTCGCTGAGCAACGACGAGGAGGCTCGCAACCGCAATTTGTCGAGGTCTTCGTTAATGGCCAAGTCTTTTTCGATATAGGTGTTGGTGGCGGCAATGTAGGCTTCGGGCTGGTAGTAGTCGTAGTAGGAGACAAAGTATTCAACGGCGTTGTTGGGAAAGAATTGTTTGAACTCGCCATAGAGTTGGGCTGCAAGGGTCTTGTTGTGGCTCATCACTAGTGTGGGACGGTTCAACTGGGCAATGACATTGGCTACGGTGAATGTCTTCCCGCTGCCGGTAACGCCCTGTAACACCTGAGCTCGTTGACCGCTTTTGATTCCATCGGTCAGCTCTTTGATGGCTTTTATCTGGTCGCCCATGGGGGCAAAGTTGGATTTTAGGTCAAAATTCATTGTTGATGAACCTAGTTAGTGGAATTATGAGTTGTTTAGGAGATCGAGGGAGCCTTCCCATGCGGGTACCAATCCCCCTATTCGATATTATCAACGATGGCCTCAACGGCCTTCACCCCATCGATGGCGGAGGAAACGATTCCCCCAGCATATCCGGCACCTTCGCCGCATGGGTAGAGCCGGCGCAGTTGCGGGTGCTGCAACGTTTTGTCGCGTGGAATGCGGACGGGGGCAGAGGTGCGACTCTCTATGGCTAGTACACTCGCCTGGTCAGTATAAAAGCCGCGCATTTTTCGCCCGAAGTCTTGCAGCCCTTGTTGCAACCCCTTCGTGATAAAAGGTGGAAGTATTTCGTAAAGAGGACAATTGCGGACTTTGCCCAAATAGTTGCTTTTGTTGTTGCTTTGGCTAGGTTTGCCTTGGCAGAAATCAGTAAGGCGTTGGATGGGGGCAGTGATGCTTCCGCCCGAGGCCTCGTAGATGCACCTTTCAACGTCCTGTTGGAAATGCAACAATGCCAAAGGCCCTTGGTTGGCGTATTCCGGCACATCCTCAAGCGAAACAGTGACCGCAATGCCGCTGTTGGCAAATGGCGAATTGCGTTTGGCATTGCTCATGCCATTGACAACTTGTTGGTTGCTATTGGTGGATGCCGGCACAATAACGCCCCCCGGACACATACAAAACGAGAATACTCCGTGGCCGTCAACCTGCGTAGTTAAGCTATAGGTGGCAGGTGGCAGGTATGAGAGTTGGGAGCGATTGTGGGCATTGATGTGGTATTGGATGTTGTTGATGAGCGCTTGTGGATGTTCCACGCGGACTCCCATGGCAAAAGGTTTGGACTCCAATAACCAACCCCGACAGTCGAAAAGGGAATAGATGTCCCTGGCAGAATGTCCGGTAGCTAGGATGACGGCTTGCCCCACGAACTCATTCCCTAGGGCGTCTTTTGCTCCTTGAACGATGGTTTCACCAGCCACCCGTTTGAATATGAAATCAGTAACTTGTGTGGAAAAATGATATTCCCCTCCATAGCTGAGGATTGTTTTGCGCATGTTGGCAATTATGCCGCTGAGTTTGTCGGTGCCGATATGGGCGTGGGCATCGATGGCGATGGCTGGGTCGGCACCATGTTCTATAAAACGGTGTATGATTCCCTCTACATTGCCCCGTTTGGTGCTGCGAGTATATAGTTTGCCATCGGAATAGGTGCCAGCCCCTCCCTCTCCAAAGCACCAGTTACTATTGGGATTGACCACTTGGGTACGTGCCATCTGCGCAATGTCCGCGCGGCGTTCTTCCACTGGCTTGCCGCGCTCTAGCAGAATGGGTTTGAGACCTAATTCAAGAGCCCTAAGGGCGGCAAAGAGCCCAGCGGGGCCGGCTCCAACAATAATTATGGAAGGTTTGTTGTGGCAGTCCTGATAGTTGCCTGTGTAGTTTGGGGCAACAAATCTCTCGCCACAATAGAGTTCAACTGTGGAGTGATAGAGTATGTGGCCGCGACGGGAGTCGAGGCTTTGGTGTAGCACCTCCACATGGGCTATTTCGCCAACCGGTATGCCGCTCTTGTGGGCAACGGCCCTCAATAACAAGTCGGGGGTGTGATATTCTTTAGGAGTGAGGTCGATGGATAATTGCTGTTTCATTGTGGCATTGATTACCAAACGGCTACCCCTCAAAAGTAAAGGAGAGCATAAAGGTCCGCGAGAGCAGTTTGGTGACGGATTGGGTATAATAGTCGTTGTCTTCGACCCGCAAATCAACCAAGCCAAATGCCATCCTAAGCTCGACGGCAAATTTCACATAACGCAGAAAAATGTCAAAACCTACCCCATAAGTATAGCGCAAGTCCATAGGGTTGAGGCGAATGATGGATTCGTCGTTGTTGTTCTTATTTTTGCGCAAAGAGGCAAAGTCGAATCCCCACACACCACCGGCCGTAAGATAGGGGCGGAAGTTGCCATAACGCTTGGCTCGGAATTTTAGTTCTATGGGAACCTCGCCATAGACCGATTCTACTGTGCGGCGCGTGTCGTATTTCCAATGGGTGGCAGTGTAGCTGTCGGACCACACATAGGACATGTCGCGGCTGATAAGTGTAATGCCTGGGAGCAGACGGATGTTGAACCAATCGCCCAACCGCATATCTCCTATGATGTTGATATGAAAGCCGGGGCTGTAGTAGGAGGTTGTGCCAAGAATAGTTTGGCGCAGAGTGTCCTGCTCGGAGTATTGGAGGTCAAATTTCGACTGTGTGTAGCCCACCTGAATGCCATAATGGAACTTGCGGGTGTCGAAAGTGTTCAAATGCCCGGGTCGGTCTTGCGCCCATCCCCCGATTGTCGGGAGCAACAACAATATAAGTAGGCGTTTTTTCAACTGTGTTGGTTTTCGTTGGGAATGGTTATCTCTCCGCGGAGCGAACGGGTCAAGCTTTGGCGGATATGGTCGTGATCGTTTGGATAGGTGCCTAGCAAGTACATCATCTTAGTAACGGCAGCTTCAAGGGTAATGTCGTTGCCTCCAATAACGCCAATGCGGCTCAGACCGCAACTGGCTTCGTATTGGTCCAGAATGACGGAACCTGCCTTGCATTGGGTTACATCAAGAATAATGATATCGCGCTTGATGGCATCTTCCAAGGCATTGATAAACCAAGGCTCTGTGGGTGCATTGCCCGAACCAAAGGTTTCGATAATCACTCCATGTAGGTCTTGGGTGTGTAGAATGGCATCAACGGCATTTGGGGTAATGCCGGGAAAGAGTTTCAGCACGGCAATGTTGCGGTCGAATCTTTTACGAACTTCCAAAGGCTTTTCAGGCTTTTGAAGGAAGAGGTTCTTCTTGAAACTAAAGCGGATACCGGCAACGGCCAAAGAAGGGTAGTTGTAGCTTGTGAAGGCATCAAAATTCTCGGCACTGACCTTGGTGCTACGGTTGCCGCGGTAAAGGCGGTTCTCAAAGAAGAGGCAGACTTCGGGAATATAAGCCTCGTGGCAGGAGGCTAGCTCAAGGGCGCAGATGATGTTTTCACGGCCGTCGGTGCGCAATACTCCCATAGGCAGTTGACTGCCGGTGAGGATGATGGGTTTGGAAAGATTCTTGAACATAAAACTCAGCGCCGAGGCTGTGTAGGCCATCGTGTCGGTTCCGTGCAGAATCACAAACCCGTCATAATCGTTATAGTTGCGTTCGACAATTTCGGCTAGCTCAACCCAACTGGCTGGTGTCATATTGGAGGAGTCGATGATGTTTTCCATCTGGCAAGTGTCAACCGCGTAGGCACAATTCCGCAACTCAGGGACGATGTCGTAGATGTGCTTCATAGGATATGGTTTCAGTGAGCCGTTGGCGTCCTGTACCATGCCGATGGTGCCGCCGGTGTAAACAATCAGGACCTTGTTTTTCATGGTTTCGTGTTTGGGGGAATATGTATGTTGCTGCTTTTAGTCTTTGTGCGCTTCTTCGTAATGTTTGATGGACTTGCGGAGAGAGTCGGGGATAGGAGCACTCGTTTGGGTGAGCCGGCTGTAACCGGAGAGAATTGTGTGGCAACTGGCGCAGATATCACCAGTGTCGGTGTTGACTACCTGTTGGATAACAGTAACACTCTTGTTGCCAATCCTTTCGGTGTGGGTGGTGATGTGTATGCGGTCGTGGTAGTGTATTTGAGAAAGAAAATCCACTTCAAGGTGAACGATGACCACTGTAAACTCACCGGTTTCGGGAGGAACGCCAACGGCAGAAAAATACTCCGATTTGCCTAAATCGAAATACTCCATGATAACAGCGTTGTTGATGTGACCCATTTGGTCCACATCGTTGAATCTGATTTGTATGGGTAGAATCATGTGGTATGTGTAGTTAATATCGGTCCAATGTTGTCGGCTGTTCAGACCAACTCTGCATAAACGAAAAAGGGAAACAATTATTATTGCTTCCCCTTATTTTTTCGTGGCATTGACTGGAATTGAACCAGTGACACAAGGATTTTCAGTCCTCTGCTCTACCAACTGAGCTACAACGCCATCGATTTTCTCTCTCGAAATCGGGTGCAAAGGTACTGCATTTTTTTGAATTGGCAAATATTTTTTTTGCAAAAATGCGCAATTTATTGGTTTCCAGTATCAATTTTTTTTATTACCCTTGCTTTTTATTGCTCGAAAAATGATTCCACTGAGGCAAAAAATCTTTTTTTTTGAACATTTTCTAGCCTATTTTTCCGCTTTAAGTGTTGCCAGTTCGCCTTCTTTCCGCTCGCCCTTTTTAGGGGAGAAAATCAGTTGGTCGACGATAAGCCAAATGGCGCCAATCGTGATGGCGGAGTCTGCCACGTTGAAGATGGCGTTGAAAAATACAAAGCGTCTCCCTCCCCATATAGGCACCCAATCCGGCCACGTGGTGTCAATAATGGGAAAGTAGAACATATCCACCACCCGGCCTTGTAAGAAAGGTGCGTAACCACCTTCCGGGGGAAAGAGTTGGGCAACGTTGTAGTAGCTTTCGTTAAAGATCAGCCCATAGAAGCAACTGTCGATGACATTGCCAACGGCACCTGTAAAAATCAGTGCCAGATAGACGGCCGGCGCAGTGCGGACGCCTTTTCTAACTATATGCAACAAAAACCACAGCAAGGCGCCAGAGGCTATGATGCGGAATATCGAAAGAACAACTTTGCCAATGCTACCGCCAACTTTCATTCCAAAAGCAAAACCTTCGTTCTCAGTAAAATGTAGCATGCACCAATTGCCTATTAGTGGGATTTCTTCGCCAATGTGCATGTTGGTCTTTACCAAAATCTTGACCAGTTGGTCAATGACAAGAATCCCGGCAATCAAGCTGAAGATGAGGATGTACTGCTGTCTTTTCTTTTTGTTCATGGTGGTATAATAACTTTGCGGGGGCAGAATTATTGCCTTGTTGCTAAATTAAACTCTCCCACCATATCTCTCTTCAATGGCCTGGAGCAACTCGTCGTACCACTCCTGGCCGAAACAACGTATCAAGGGCTCTTGCAGGTACCTGTAAAGTGGCACTCCGCATTTCTCTCCTTTGACCACGGCACAGCGACAGACGTCCCATTGGTGGTAGTTGAGGGCTTGAAACTCGCCAAACTTGTCCACGCGTATGGGGTAGAGGTGGCAGGAGATGGGTTTGATGAAATCGGTTTTGCCATCGCGGTAGGCTTGCTCAATGGCGCAAAAAGCTGTACCGTCCTCACCCCAAGCTACATAGGCGCATTCACGGTTGTCGACCAACGGGGTGCAAGGCTCGGCGGCATTGTCCAGGTCCGAAACGCCCCTTTCATGTACTATCTTCTGCCCCTTGGAAGTCATGTAGGGCTCCACTTCGGGCAGTATCCGCTCTAGAATCTCTATTTCGGTCTCTTCCAACGGGGCTCCGCAGTCGCCCTCCACGCAACACTGCCCTTTGCATTGGGCTAGGTCGCAACCAAAACATTTTTCGGCAATATCTTCCGATATGATGCAGTCTTCAACTATCAGCATAAGCATTTGAGCATTTTGTCTGCCAAGAATTTGGCAAGTTTGTATTTCGATTCCACCGTCCATCCGCCTACATGGGGGCTAAAGACAACATTGGGGCAACTGAGGAGGTACTGTAGGTCGGGGTGGTCGGTCTCCAAACTGTCCTTGGCCATCTCTTCGTATTCCAACACATCAAGGGCCGCCCCCAATACTTTGCCCTCCTTGATGGCTTCTGCCAGGTCGGCAGTCTTTACCACATGCCCACGGGAAGTGTTGATAAGGAAGAAGCTATGCCTGAAATTTCCGATAAAACCCTTGTCAACCATGTAACGGGTCTCTGCTGTCAGCGGCACATGCAGGCTCACCACTTCGGCATGCTCCTGCAGCTCCTCTAGCGTCATCTCCCGTACATAGTCCGGTGCGTAGCCCGACGGTTTGTATTTGTCGTAGGCAACAATCTCGCAGTCAAACCCTCTTAGCCGTTGGGCAAAGGCTCCGCCCATATTTCCGTAGCCGATGATGCCTACCGTTTTGCCTTTGATTTCGATGCCACGATTTTCCTCGCGGTGCCATATTCCTTGGCGTACTTGGGCATCGGCGCGGGCAAGGTGGTCTAGGAGCGTCAGCAACAGCCCCACAGCGTGTTCCCCCACTGCATCGCGGTTACCTTCGGGCGAGTTGAGGCAGTGTATCCCCAAACTTTCGGCGTACGCCACATTGATGGTCTCCATGCCGGCTCCCACCCGTCCTATACAGCGCAAGTGGCGTGCGTGGTCGAGGAAGTTTTTGTCGATGACAATTTTGCTACGCACCACCAGGGCATCGTAGTTCTGTATCTGCGCCAATAACGACTCGTAGGTAACGTCTGTCTCCACCTTCACCCGATGACCGGCGGATTCCAATGTCTGCCACAGGATGGGGTGTGTACTGTCTGTAATCAAAATTCGCATGGGTCAATCAAGCTTTACTCTGGCAATAGATGCCCCTCCCAAGATGCCCAACCCGCCGGTGACATTGCTGTGGACTTGCACAGGCTCGGAAATCAAATTAGTAAATACGTCTTGACCCTGAGCTGCCTGCAAGGTCTTCTCATACAGGTAACGGTCGCGACTGAGGGTGTACACCTCAACGTAACGGCTCTTCTCGGCAATGGAATAGGTGTTGAAATTAAAAGCAATCGTGTGGGAATGTCCGTTGATGTGTTCGTCCGTAAAAAGTATCGTGTAGCCAGTGTTATCGTTCGATTCTGGGTCAAATACCTCGTTTACAGCGCTCATGTCAAATAGTACGTTGTCCTCCACCGTAACGTAGACGCGTTTGTAGACGGTATCGTAGGTTCTGGTGAGGTAGTTGTATTCCAATGTTGGTTCTATCACTTTGAGTATGTAATAGTTATCCTCGTTAGCGGGGTCGTCAATGGTCAGCCTAGCGGTGACTGCTCCGCTTGCATATGCTATGGGAGAGCCGTAGTAGTCGGTTGTGTTGTGAGTGGTGTCGTATGTGCAACTCAGGCCGCTGATCACGGCCCGTTGGGGCATCCGACATCCGGCTGTCATAGTGCCTTTGCCGGCTACGCTCACATGCAGGGTTAGGCTGTCGCCGGGCTGGGGTGTATAGTTGAGATTGTACATTCCGTTGCCTTGATTGGTGACTATACTATTGGGCGTGTGGCCGTTCACCTCTATCGATACATCAGCGCCCTTGATGGTGGCAATGGTGTCGTTGTAAAGGAAAAACCGGCTTTCGGTGAGCCGCACTTTCCATGGATTTTCGGTATTCGGTTTCGAAATCATTACCATGTAGGATTCGGTTTGGTCGCCATCGAATTCAATGACTTTCTCGCACGACGAGAGTGCAAAGGTGAGCATCAACCAAGCTAGGCATAGTGGGGAAAATATCTTTTTCATGACAATAATCTAAATGATGTACAATGTTGTGTAAAGTGTTGATTAAAAGGTCCAGATATAACTGGCCGAGGGGATAATGGGGAATATGGAAATCTGCGTCAGTACCCGTACTTCGCCGCCGGTGCGGGTATCGTAGCCGTAACTTTCGTAGACCAAATAGGGGTTCTGGCGGCTGTAGACATTGTAGATGCTTACATTGATGGTGCGCTTGCCCCGGCGCAGTTTCTTGTGGAAGTTGATGCTGGCGTCCATGCGGTGATAGTTGGGCAAGCGGTAGTTGTTGCGGCTACTGACATAGGGTATCTCGGTGTAGTAATAAGTGTTAGCATTTCCGTTTGGGTCCTCTCTTGGGTCAATGTCCTGCAAGGCCAAGGTGGCAGTGTTGCCGCTGCTGAACACCCAGCTAACGCAAGCGTCGATGCGATCGTTGAATTTGTAGGTGAGCACAACGCTGACATCGTGGCGCCGGTCGTATTTGGCGGGGAAGGTTCTGCCTTCGTTGAGGATATTGCTCTCGCGGTCGAATTTGCGGTTGGTGTGGCTCCAGGTGTAGCCCAGCCAGCCGGTTAGCGAACCGATTTTTTTCTGTGCCAAAAACTCTACACCATAGGCCCAGCCGCGCCCCATGCACACCTTCTCTTCCCATCCTTGCGAGCTACCCCAAAAGGATGCCCCGTCCTTGTATTCTAGCAGATTGTTCATATACTTGTAGTATCCTTCCACCGAAAGGTCCAGTACGTCCAGCAAGTTGTAGAAGAATCCTGCCGCCACCTGTTGCGAGGTCATCGGCTTGATGCGGGCGGTGACGGGCACCCACAGGTCGGTGGGCAGGCTGATGCTGGTGTTGCTCAGCAAATGTAGGTATTGGGTCATATAGGCATAGCCCACTTTGGCTGAGAGGCGGTCGTTGATTAGGATGCGGCCGCTGAGGCGGGGTTGCAGGCTGGGGTAGAAAGTCCCTTGCACCTGAAAACCAGTGAAGTTGAGCCCAGCATTGACCTTCAACCAGTCGTTGACGCGCCAATCGTCTTCGGCATAGAGTGTCATTTCGTTGGAGTGCACAATGCTTTGGCCAATAATAGTGTCGAAGTTATAGGCTTGGCTTTCGCTGTTTTCGGATACCTTCATGCTAGATGTTTCTGGGGTAAAGATATGGTGGAGAAACTGTCCTCCAAACTTCACCGCATGGTCGGGCGTGGGGGCATAGTCGAAGTCGACGCGGGCGGTAACATCCTGTATGCCGGAGTTGAACGCCATCGTGTAGGTATCGGTGTACCCCCGGTAGACCGACTCACTGGTGAGCGACAGCGCGTTGCGATATCGGGTATAGGCTCCGGTAACGTTCATGAAGAGCCTCGGAGTCAACTCATAGTTCCAACGCAGGCTGCCCACGATGTTGCCCCAGCTGTAGTTTAGGCGCATGTAGTCTTTCTCTAGGGAATTGTAGTTGTATCGGTACTTGGCGTAAAGGGCATCGTCGCCCATGTAGTAGGAGGCATAGAGGCGACTGCGTTCGTTGAACTTATGGGTGATTTTGGCGTTGAGGTCGTAGAAATAGTACCCCCCGTTCGCTTTGCCTTCATCGCCACTCGAGGCCATTGCCAAGGCTATGAAA
Source organism: uncultured Bacteroidaceae bacterium (assembly GCA_964483145.1). Taxonomy (GTDB): domain Bacteria; phylum Bacteroidota; class Bacteroidia; order Bacteroidales; family P3; genus Colimorpha. The sequence continues at coordinate 11,659 of CAZAAK010000020.1, read as the reverse complement.
GGCTGCATCAGCACATCGCCGTAGGTGCGGCGGGCTGAAAGGCAAAAGGTGGTTTTCTCTTTGATAATGGGCCCCTCTATGTTCACTTTGGCCGAAATCAGCCCTACCCCCACTCCGCCGTGGTATTCCTTGTCGTTGCCGTTGTTGGTGGTGATGTCCAGCACACTAGAAAGACGACTGCCAAAGTGGGCGGGGAAACTACCCTTGTAGAGGCTAATATTCTTAACCGCATCGGAGTTGAATGCCGAGAACAACCCGCCTAGGTGATTGACATTGTACATCGGCACGCCGTCCAACAGAAAGAGGTTCTCGTCGGGGCCGCCGCCGCGCACATACATGCCCGACATGCCCTCCGAACCGCTCTGCACGCCCGGCAATAGTTGCACCACTTTGATAACGTCGGTCTCGCCAAAGAGCACCGGCACCGACTTGACCTGTTCCACCGGTAGCTCAATGATGCTGGACTGCGAACTTTCCACATGCTGCATGCGCTCTCCCGTAATAACCACTTCGTTGAGGGTAACGGCGCCTTTGAGCCCAATGTCGAGCCGCTGGTCATTGGCAGTATTTATAGGGCGGAACTGGGTTTCGTAGCCTACAAAGGAAAATCTCAGTACGGCATGGGACTCTTTGAGCGTCAGTGTAAAACGACCGTGTTGGTTGGTAATTGTCCCCTTTTTGGAAATAGTGTCGTAGACAGTGGCTCCAATTAGGGTCTCTCCTGTTTTGGCATCGGTCACGGTGCCGCTGACCGTATGTTGCGCCCATGCGCCAGCGGCGTACGCAATCAACAGCAGCAGAAGTAGTTTCCTTTTCATAATAGTTCAACGTTGTTGTTCTTTATTTGCAGGGGATGACCCCCAAGAAGATTCCTATTTTCGCTCGTCGTATTCTCGGAAGCGGACATCATTTCACCCATCCACCTTGCACATACGCAGTTGCAAGCCACACTTTGTTCCTAGGCGATATGCAGTTGCGGCCTTCCTACCTACTCTTGGGAATATGCTGCGGTTTACCTCAATTTGCTCTTAAGGGTATGCGACAGCCTTATTTGGTCTACCTGTAAGTGTATTAGGTTGTTAGCTCTATTCTACCAAAGAGTAACACGGTGCAAAGTTACACTTTTTTTTTGATAAGGACCAACAATTTGCTTTTTTTAGATAGCAAGGCTTTGTCATCAATTTCGAGCTCATGCACGGGCGGGTTGCATATTCTACACCTGTTTCCCGTGTAGATGCAAAATATTGCAGCACAGTATAAAACGACAATGCGCGGGTCTTAGGAAGGCGGTCGAAAGGTCTTAGGAAGGTGGTAGGAGGGGCTATAGTAGGGTAGGGGTGACTTCGCTATTTTGTTTACCTTTTGTTTACCTTTCTTTTACCTTTTATTTACCTTTTGTTTAGGTTAGGTAAATAAAAGGTAAAAGAAAAGTAAGAGAAACCTAAACAAAATGTAAACAAAAAGACGACCTTACCCATACCTTACCCATACCCCACCTATGGCCTACCCTTTCTCTGCCCACGTCCTCTGCCTGCGGCAATGCGGTTACCGATTGTTGCTGCGGAATGGGTTTTGGGCCTGCGCACAAATTTGTGGTAGGTGCTTTGCTCGAATTCGGGCACGGCTCAATCCAAGTATGGCAGGGGGGAAGGCCTCTTTTTAGGGTGAGGCATGGCTGCGGTCCCCCGCCTAGTCCGCGCAAAATCTTGCTCTGCACTGATTTGCGACACCCACAAAATTTCGAGTAACGAAACTTCTAGTTTATGAGTTTTCCCTGCAGGAACTGGTTGGCTGCTGTAGCTTGCAGTAGTTTTTTTGCATGAGATGGTTGCCTACTACAGCTTGCAGCAATTTTTTTGCATGGGATGGTTGGCTGCT